>CABUQW010000001.1 GCA_902493895.1 uncultured Collinsella sp.
CACGCGCTGGTATACGGCGGGTCCAAATCGGGCCTGATGGGTGCGCTCGCCGATAGCGTACTCGATACTGGCGGACACGTGACGGGTGTTGAGCCGAGCTTTTTTATCGAGGCCGAGTTTCAACATGACGGTATCGACGACCTCATCGTGACGAGTGATATGGCCGAGCGCAAAGCCAAGATGATTGAGCTTGGTGATGCGTTCATTGCCTTTCCCGGCGGGACGGGCACGCTCGAGGAGATTGCCGAGGTCATGTCCGCGGTGTCGTTGGGGCACCTGAGTGCTCCGTGCATCTTGTATAACCTGGACGGTTACTACAACGACCTCAAGGCGCTGCTCGGGCACATGATTGATAAAGGGCTTTCGAGCCCGAGGCGCCAGCACGGCATCTACTTTGCCGACGATTTGCGCGAGATTGTCTCGATTATCAACGGATGAGTCTTGAGCCTGTCCCGCTATGGCTCCCAATGGTGCCGTTTGCGGCGCAGACGGTTGGCTCGTTCGGGCAAGGCTCGCTCTACAATAAAACATAACTATGTCGACTTTGACCGCGGGAGGACCCGATGGATAACCTTGCCAAACCCACAAACCGCGCGCTGTTTTTAGTTAGCGTTGCTGTGACCGGTGCGTTCGCAGGTGCCGCGGTCTGGCTGTTCTTTTTTGCGATGGAGCACGGTATCGACTATCTGTGGACCGAGATTCCGCACGCGCTGGGCGTCGCTTCGCCCGAGCTCGCCAGCGGCCCGTTTGGCTTTTTGCCGTACCCGTTTTTCGTCTGCCTGCTGGGCGGCCTGTTAATCGGTCTGTACGAAAAGATGACGGGCACCAAGACCGATGACCTTAACCAGGTCATGGCCAAGGTCAAACAGGATGGGTGCTACCCCTACGACAATCTGGGCAAGCTGTCGATTGCGGCGCTGCTGCCGTTGCTGTTTGGCGGCAGCATTGGACCGGAGGCCGGCCTGACCGGCGTTATCGCCGGTCTGTGCAGCTGGGTCGGCGACCGCATGCGTCGCTTTGGCGCCGAGTTTAGGGAGCTCACGTTGCTGGGCACCCAGGCTGCCCTGACGGCGCTCTTTACCGCGCCCGTCTTTGGCTTTGTAGCACCGCTTGCCGGTAGCGCCGACGGCCAGGGCGAAGACGCCGACGATGAGTCCGCGTCCGGCGAGATCACCATCAAGCTGCCCAAGGTGCAAAAGACCGTGGTCTATGGCATCGCGATTGCCGGCGGTCTGGGCACCTACCTGCTGCTTGGCCAGCTTGTGGGCGGCGGCATGGGCATGCCCAGGTTCGAGTCCGCCGAGGTGGGCAACCTGGAACTTGCCTGGCTCATTCCGCTGGCGTTGGTCGGCACCGTTTGCGGCTGGCTGTACTTTGTCTCCGAGCACGCAAGCGAGGCGCTGTCTCATGCAATAGGGGAGCGTCCTGTCGTCAAAGCCATGCTGGCCGGTCTGGCGCTCGCCATCTGCGGCACGGTCCTGCCCTACACCATGTTTGCCGGCGAGACCCAGGCCGACGTGCTCATGGAAACCTACCTGACCATTCCCGCCGGTGTGCTCATTGCGACCGGTCTGGTCAAGGCCATGCTAACCCCTGCCCTCATCAACCTGGGCTGGCGCGGCGGCCACTTCTTCCCGGTTATCTTCTCGGGCGTAAGCCTGGGCTATGGCCTTGCTATCCTCACCGGCGCAGATCCGGTCTTTTGCGTCGCCGTCTGCACGGCATCGACGATGGGTGCGGTCATGCGCCAGCCGGTCATGGTCGTGGGCCTGCTGCTCATGTGCTTCCCACTCAAAGGTATCGTCTGCATGATCATCGCCGCCGTTATCGCTTCCGGCATTCCGCTGCCCAAGCCGCTGCGCAAGTAGCGCGGTTTTTCACGAGTCAATTCCAGGGGTACGAGATGATCCTGTACTTTAGTGCGACAGGGAACAGCGAGCATGTGGCGCGTCGCATTGCAGCGGCGACAAGCGACAAAGTTATGTCGATTGAGCGCTTTGATGCCGAGATCCTTCACCTTGCTGTGATGGAAGGCCCCTGTCGGCTGGGGTTTGTCGCCCCGGTATACGCCTGGGGCTTGCCGACGCCAATGATCGAGTTTTTGAAGACTGTCGACCTATCGGTTGCTGCCGGCACAAAGGGCGGCGAGCGCCCCTATACGTTCTATGTCTCGACATATGGTTCGACGACCGGGCAATCGGCCAAGTTCGCCCGCGATCTGCTACACGAGCGTGGGCTCGAGTTAGATGCGGCGATGAGCGTCAAGATGCCCGATACCTGGACGCCTGTTTTCGACCTGTCTGACCCTCAAAAGGTTGAGGGTATCAATAGGGCTGCCGAGGCGCAGATTGATGCCGTGATCGAGGCGGTGCGGGCGCGCCGCACGGGCAACATGATGCGCCATCGCGTGCCTCTGTTTGCATCGTGCGCGTATCACGCAATTGGGCTGCCGCGCATGCAACAGACGAGCAAGTTTGCTGTCGATGCCGATCGCTGCATCGGCTGCGGCCTGTGTGCCAAGCGCTGCCCCATGGCGACGATCGAGATGCGCGACGGCCTTCCCGTCTGGACAAAGCCGGAGTGCGCAGCCTGCCTTCGTTGCCTGCACTGTTGTCCCAAATTTGCCATCTCGCACGGTAAGCGCACGGCATCCCACGGTCAGTACAGGCATCCCAAGCCAGGTGTGAGGATGTAGCGGCCGCTGGCCGCGCTACTTCCAAACCGCGAGCGCCGCAGTGCCCAAGACGATGAGGGCGAGACCGATGGCGCTGCGTCGCGAGAGTTTTTCGTTGAATGCCAGGCGCGCAAATAGTACCGATACGACAATCGATAGTTTGTCGACCTGCACCACGACGCTCACCTGGCCTGCGGCGATGGCATAGTAATAGAGCAGCCACGATGCTCCGGTCGCGATGCCCGATGCCGCGAGAAATACGAGTTCGTAGCGGTCTACGTGCACGGCTTGGCCCATCTTGCCTTTAGCTGCCACGATTGCCCATGCCATAACCAGTACCACGCAGGTGCGGATTGCCGTGGCCAGGTTTGACTCGACGCCTTCGATGCCAACCTTGGCGAGGATGGACGCGAGCGCCGCGAACACGGCGGCGCCGAGGGCGTAAGCGAGCCAGGTCCGGTCTTGCTGCTGCTCGGGTCCGGTGGATTGCTGCTTCTCGATCATTAAAAACGTGCCGAGGGTAATGACGGCGGTTCCCCCGAGCTTAACCGCAAGGTTGCTCGTCTCACCAAAAAGCGCGATGGCGATCAGCGCGGCGAGCACGGTGCTCATCTTGTCAACCGGTACGACCTTATTTACGTCTCCGATGCTCAGCGCCTTAAAGTAACAGATCCACGAAGCTCCGGTAGCGAGTCCCGAGAGGACGAGAAAGAGCCAGGATCTGGGTTCGATGCCGCCAATGGTTCCAATGGATCCAGAAATACCCGCCATTGCCCAGGCGAAAACGAGCACCACGCAGGTGCGAATGGCCGTCGCGACACCGGAGTCGGTCTGCTTGATACCGCATTTGGCCAAGATGGATGTGATGCCGGCAAAGAATGCTGACGCAAATGCTGCGACGACCCACGACACGGGTGCGGTGCCTCCTCAAAAAAGACCACGCCAGATCTATGGCGCATGTCCGATGATACCGCGCTTGCCTATAGGTTGCGTGCCCGGTAGACCTTGGTGCTGGTGGCACAGCTGACAACGCCAAGAACGACCGTTGCCAGCGCGACGGCACCACACAGACAACCGAGGACGGCAGAATCGGGATTCGTCCCTGCAATCGACATGAGCTGGTTGCTGATGGGGTTGAATGAGTTTAGCGTGACCATGATAAGGCACATGTATAGGGCGTACAGACCAACGGATAGGCGTTGCGCCTTCATGTGTTCAAATCGAAAGAACAGAGGCAGTACCAAAAACACCGCCATGAGGGAGAAAAGCATCGTTATTGCCGAGGCGATTGCGGTCTCAAAGACGGTCTCTCCCGTGGAGGGGATACCCACGCTGTTTAAGATCGGGATGGCGACGATACTCAACAGCACGGCCGCGCACGCCATGATGACCGAGAAAAAAGTGATGCACAGGTAGCGTGCGCTGACGATGTCTTTGCGTGAGATGGGCAGCGTTGCCCGATAGCGCTCCCATCCGTTTTGGTTGTCGAGCCCGGCGAGCGACGTCATGGCCATGATAGGCGACATGGCACTGATTGCGAAGGCGCCGGCGGCGCTCATGTCGGAATCACCATTCGATGCCCTGACGGCGGTCAGCACGACGAAGATGAACAGGCCGACACCTGCGATGCTCGGGACGAGCGTGCGAACGATGGCAAGCTCGGACATAATGGCGCGTTTCATTTCAAAGCCCCTTTCAGCATGAAGCGAAGATAGTCATCAATGGTTGCCCGATCGCAGGGAATCTCGGGGAAGGCCTCGAGCACTTCGCGGTGGTTGGGCACGAGCACGTCCACGCTGTAGGCGTGGCGGGCGGCGCGGGTGCCTTCGACGCAAGCCATGAGCTCGGCGGCCTGTGCCTGGGTGCAGTGGGCGATGCCGGCGCGGTCGGTAATGTCCTCGCGTGGCAGGTCAAACACAATCGAGCCGTTATCGATGCAGATGACGCGGTCGGCAGCATGATCGAGATCAGACGTAATGTGGCTCGAGAGCAGCACGCTGCGCTGGCCGTCGGCGACAAAGGCGAGCAGCTCATCGAGCAGTTCCTCGCGTGCCATGGGATCGAGGCCCGCGGTGGCTTCGTCCAAAACGAGCAGCTTGGCATGGTGGCTGAGCGCGCAGGCGAGCTGCAGCTTCATACCCATGCCGCGGGAGAGGTCCTTGACCTTTGTCTTGGGATCGAGGTCAAATCGGTTGATGAATCCGGCGAACGTTTCGCGGTCCCACGTGGGGTACGCCGGGCCTACGAGCGCCTCGATCTGGCCGACCTTGAGCGTGGAGGGGAAGGGGCATGTGTCCAGCACGAGGCCGATGCGAGAGCGCAGGTGGCGTTGCGACTCATCGGGCGCGTCGGTGCCACAGCGCTGCCCAAACAGGTGCACCTCGCCGGCATCGAGCTTTATAAGACCAAGCGTGGCGCGAATGGTCGTCGTCTTGCCGGCGCCGTTTGCGCCCACAAAGCCAACAATTTGGCCGGGCTCCACGGCCAACGTGACGCCACGTAGCGAAAAGCGGTCGCTCACGCGGCGTGAGATGCTTTTGAGTTCTAGCAAGTTTTGCATGGCATAGCCTTTCTTGCAGATGGTTACTGCATGGTTTCGGGGGCTACCAGGTCGAGCATTTCGTGCAGTTTATCGCGCGTGACGCCCACGGCTTCGGCTTGCGTTGCTGCCTGTGCGAGCAGCTCTTCGATATGGCAGAGCTGATTTTCGCGCAAGAGTTCTTGGTTGCCCTCGGCGACAAAACAGCCCTTGCCCTGCACAGTGCAGATAAAGCCGAGTTGCTCCAGGTCGGCGTAGGCGCGCTTGGTGGTGATGACACTCACGCCAAGATCGCTCGCGAGTGCACGGATGCTGGGGAGTTTGGCTCCCGCAGCAAGCGTGCCCGAAAGGATCAGAGCTTTGACCTGCGAGGTTATCTGCTCGTAGATGGGCTTGTCGCTCGAATTGGATAGGATGATGTCCACAGCGGCTCCTTAGCTGATGGGCTACACGTGTATATAACCGGTAAGCACAGTATATACACACTATGCACAGTTATGCAAGAGGAAATTACGGGGCAGTCCGTCCCTCTACTCATTCATCTCAATCTGTAACGCTAAGACCCGTTTTTGCTGGCTAACTGTTACAGATTGAGATCTTATTTGTCTGTCCATTCGTTTGTCTCGATCTGTAACATCTGGAGTTGTTTTTGGCAGCTAACTGTTACAGATTGAGATTTTGGCTGACCGCCCTGTGCGTTCATCTCAATCTGTAACATCTGGAGGTCAAAACCCTTCTAGGTGTTATAGATTGAGACAAACCGTCGCGGAACACCGCTGGCATTCCACCGTCCGAGCCCCAACTGATGAATTTGTCCTGATAGGCGCCCTATGGCGAGGTTTCGCGGCTACAATAATACGGTTACATCGACGTAATGCACTCAATGCAAGAAAGGATCCGCATGGCAAGCCTGTCGGATGAAATCTCGTCGCGCCGCACATTCGCGATTATCAGCCACCCGGACGCCGGTAAGACCACGCTTACCGAGAAGCTGCTGCTCTATACCGGCAGCATCCAGACCGCCGGCTCGGTCAAGGGCAAGAGCTCGGCCAAGCATGCCGTCTCGGACTGGATGGACATCGAGAAGGAGCGCGGTATCTCCGTTACCTCCTCGGTGCTGCAGTTCACCTACAACGGCGCCTGCGTCAACATCCTCGATACCCCCGGCCACCAGGACTTCTCAGAGGATACCTACCGTACCCTTATGGCTGCCGACGCCGCTGTCATGGTTATCGACGGCGCCAAGGGCGTCGAGGCCCAGACCAAAAAGCTCTTTAAGGTCTGCACGCTGCGCCACATTCCCATCTTCACCTTTGTGAACAAGCTCGACCACGAGGCTCGCGATCCGTTTGAACTCATGGAAGAGATCGAGAACGTCCTGGGTATCAATACGTATCCCATGAACTGGCCGATCGGCAGCGGCCGCAACTTCCGCGGCGTGTTCGATCGTCAGACCCGTCGCGTCATTGCCTTTGAGGGCGACGGCCACGCCAACGCCACCAAGAAGGTCGCCGAGGTCGAGGCCGAGCTGGGCGACCCCGCCATGGATGAGCTCATTGGCGAGGAGAACCATAAGAACCTAATGGACGATATCGAGCTGCTCGATGGCGCCGGCGACGAGCTCGACTTGGATGCCGTGGCCTGCGGCAAGCTGAGCCCGGCGTTCTTTGGCTCGGCGCTCACCAACTTTGGTGTGGAGCCCTTCCTCAAGGAGTTCCTGCGTCTGGCCCCGACGCCGCGCGCCTATACCGATACGCTCACCAGTGAGCCGGTCGATCCCTGCCGCGACGACTTTAGCGGCTTTGTGTTTAAGATCCAGGCCAATATGGATAAGAACCACCGTGACCGCATCGCCTTTGTGCGCATTTGCTCGGGTAAGTTCGAGCGCGGCATGGATGCCTTCCACGTGCAGGGCAACCGCAAGCTTAAGCTTGCCACGGGCACGTCGATGATGGCCGACGATCGCGCCATCGTGGACGAGGCGTACGCGGGCGATATCGTGGGCCTGTTCGATCCGGGTATCTTTAGCATCGGCGACACTGTGTGCTCCGGCAAGCGCCACGTGCAGTATCCACAGATCCCGACGTTTGCCCCCGAGATGTTCGCTCGCATTACGCAGGTCGACACGCTCAAGCGCAAGCAGTTCGTCAAGGGTATGGAGGAGCTTGCCCAGGAGGGCGCCATCCAAATCTTCCGCGAGCTGGGTGCCGGCATGGAGAGCGTCATCGTGGGCGTGGTTGGCGTGCTGCAGTTTGAGGTACTCGAGCGCCGTCTCAAGGCCGAGTACCGTGTTGAGGTTCGTCGCCAGCCACTGCCCTATACGGACATCCGCTGGATCCAAAACGACCCCGACATCATCGATATCCCGGGCCTTTCGCTCACGCGCGACACACTGCGCGTCGAGGACATGCGCGGCGGTAAGCTGCTGCTGTTCACGAGCCCGTGGAACGTGGATTGGGCAACTGACCACAACCCCGACCTTATCCTGTCGGAGTTTGGCAACGTGGCCTTTTAACGCATCGGCGCGGTGGCCCTGCGGGGCTGCCGCGCCGTTTGCTTGCCTGATGCCGTGTGAGCGGCTATTATACCCACCGTCGTCTCAAGACCGGGGCGTCCGAGCAGTTCGGGTCCGATATCCTGCTCGTTAAACCTAAAACCAAAGGAGTACATAATGATCAAGAAGGTCATGGAGGACTACAAGGTCCTGTTGCGGAGCATTCCCGCGGCAACGGTTTCGCTGTTTTTCGTGAGCGTCATCATGATGAACCTGCTGGCCAACAAAGAGCTTATCAGCCTGCCGTATCTGGCACTCGATTGCGGCTTTGTGGTGAGCTGGGTTTCGTTTTTGTGCCAGGACATGATCTGCAAGCGCTTTGGCGCCAAGGCATCCATCAAAATCTCTATCCTCGCGCTGCTGGTCAACCTGGCCGTGAGCCTGTGCTTTTGGGCATGCTCGCTCACGCCCGGTATGTGGGGCGCCTACTACGACACCGGCATGATCGAGGTCAACACCGCCCTTAACGCCACCATCGGCGGCACCTGGTACGTGGTGCTGGGCTCTTCGCTGGCAATGCTCGTTTCTGCCGTGGTTAACTCCACGCTCAACCAGTCGCTCGGCCGCATGCTCAAAAAGAATAACTTTGCGAGCTTCGCCTTCCGCTCCTATGTGTCCACGGGTGTTGGCCAGTTTATCGACAACTTGGTCTTTGCCATTGTGGTGAGCCACACGTTCTTTGGTTGGACCTGGGTGCAGGTCCTTATGTGCTCGCTGACCGGCGCTGTTGCCGAGCTGCTGTGCGAGGTTTTCCTGAGCCCCGTGGGCTACAAGGTCGTGCGCGGCTGGGAGCGCGAGAATGTGGGCTCCGAGTACCTCGAGCGCCACGCAACCGCCTAAGGAGCAAGTATGCGGGTTTTGATCACGGGCGCTTCGGGCGGTATCGGAGCCGCATGCGTGCAGCGCTTTTTGGACGAGGGCCACGAGGTCGTGGGCTTTGATCTGCTGCCGGCGGTGATCGAACACGAGCGCTACCGCCATCTGATCGTTGATGTTCGCGAGCCGGACGCGTTTCCAGACGATCTTGAACCCCAGGTGATCGTGAACGTTGCCGGTACGCAGGATTCGGCTGACGACATCGCCGCCAACCTGTATGGCACCATCAACGTGACCGAGCGCTACGCCTTTGCGGGGGAGGGGCTTGCCGCCAAGCCGGCGCCGGCTATCAAATCCGTGGTCAATGTGGGGTCGGCGAGCGGGCATACGGGATCGGAGTTTCCTGCCTATGCTGCCAGCAAGGGCGGCGTTATCGCCTACACCAAGAACCTTGCAAACCGCCTGGCACCGCAGGCCATCGCCAACAGTGTGGACCCGGGCGGCGTTATCACGCCGCTCAACCGTTGCGTGATGGAAGACGAACACCTGTGGAACCAGATTATGGAGCTCACGCCGCTTAAGCGCTGGGCCACCGCCCAAGAGATCGCCGAGTGGATCTACTTTGTGGGCGTGACCAACCGGTTTATGACCGGGCAGAGTCTGCTAATCGATGGCGGCGAGGCCGGCCGCACACAATTTATTTGGCCCGAATAGAAAACGCGCCCGATGGAAAGCCGTCGGGTGCGTTTTTGATGTATCGACTTCTAGCCGAGGCAAGTCCAGTTGACGGGGGTCGAGCCGTGTTGTTCGAGTAGCCGATTGGCTGCCGAGAAGGGACGCGATCCCATAAAAGCAGGGAGTTCTGCCGTGGCGCGGTTGGCCGAAAGCGGCGAGGGGTGCGTGGAGGCCAGGCAGAACTTGTCGGTTGCCTTGCCCGCGTCAGTTGCGACGAGCTTGCCCTCGACCATCTGCTGGGCAAAGCGGCCCCATGCCAAAAAGACTACCGGCTGGGGCAGCTGACAGCAGCGTTCGATAACGTAGTCGGTGAGCGTGCTCCAGCCCAGTTTGGCGTGCGAGTTGGCGGCATGCTCGCGCACGGTGAGCGTAGTGTTGAGGAGCAGGACGCCCTGTTGTGCCCATGGGGTTAGGTCTCCCGTGGCGGGAATGGGACAACCCAGATCGGCTTTGAGTTCCTTGTAAATGTTGCGCAGGCTCGGCGGCAACTTGGTTTGCGTCGCGGGGACCGAGAACGACAGCCCCATTGCCTGGTTGGGTCCGTGATAGGGGTCTTGACCCAAGATGACAACCTTGACCTGGTCGGCCGGCGTGTAGGCGAGGGCATTGAGGATGTCGTCTTGTGCCGGGTAGATAGTCTGCTCGGCACGCAAAAGGGCGATGCGCTCGAGCAGCTGGTTCGTAGTGTCACGTACCGGCTGCGGTGCATCGCCCAACCAAGTTGCTATGTTGCGGTCGCGGGTCGCGGCGTCCATGGGGCTCCTTTACGTCAGATGCTCTGTTTGCATCTATTGTAAAGGCGCACCGGAGACCTTTATGCCGCGGCCGTATGAGGAGTAGTGTCTACGAGACGTGCTCGGGCGCTCCCGCCATGCGAGCCTGTCCATGTGCGCGGAGGAGCGGAAGCTCGACGGTTGCCACCATGACGCCGCTGAGGATGAGTGCAGCGCCAAAGAAGGCGATGGGGCTCAGAACCTCGCCGACCAGGAAGAACGAGAAGACGGCGGAGCAGACCGGCTCGAGCGAGAAGACGAAGCCGGTGGTCTCGGCGGGCACGTGGGGCTGCACGAGCGTTTGGGTGATAAAGCCGTAGGCAGAGCAGATGAGTGCGAGTGCGACGACGACCACGACCTCGCTGGGCGTGCTGGGAAGTGTGAAACCGCCAAAGACGCATGCGGCAATGCCCGAGAACAGGCCGCCAAAGCCCAGCTGCCAAACGCCCAGGGACAGCGGATCGACTTCTTCGACAAACCGCTTGGCGACAATGATGTGTCCGGCGTAGACAAAGGCGGAGAGCAGCATGATGAGCGCGCCCGGGTTCAGGCTGGTGAAGTCGGCGCCCGAGAGCAGCAACATACCGCAGGTGACGATGGCGGTGCCGACGAGCACTTTGCGCTCGGGGGCGCGGCGCAGCAGGGCGGCGTTGGCAAACGGCACGATCACGACCGTCAGGCTCTGCAAAAAGCCGGCAGTGGAGGCAGAGGTGAGGCTGGAGCCCAGGCACATGCAGGTGAGCTCGGTTGCCATAATGGCGCCGATGATGGCGGCACGGACCATAAGGTCGCGGTTGATGCGGAAAGCGCGCTTGTGGAAGAGCAGCAGGCAGACCACAAAGGCGATGATGCAGCGTAGCGCGACGATGCTCGTGGCGTTCATGCTGTCCATGCCGATCTTCATGAGGGGATACGAAAAGCCCCATGCGACGGGAACGGAAAATGAGAGCGCGATTGCTTTTTTGCGATCCATGGGACTCCTTTTGTTACAGAACGGTTTCGCAAAAAGGATTCTGCTCCCAGATGTGGATGTAGTAAAGCGAATGTATCTTCAGTATGATTAAGAAATACTAATGTATGCAGAAAAAGCCCTGGCAAAACGTTTTACGGCTTCATTGATGTGGAGGCACGATGGCATCGCGGTATCAGATTGTTTGCATGGTGGTCGATCGCGGCAGTCTTAAGGGCGCGGCGGACGAGCTGGGTTATACGCAAAGCGCGGTGAGCCAGGCCGTCAAGGCGCTCGAGCGTGAGCTGGGCACCACGCTTATCGAGCGCGGTAAGCAGGGTGTGTCGCTTACGCGCGATGGCAAACAGTACCTGCCGTATTTGCGACAGATTGTGACTGCCGAGGCTGAGCTCGAGGGCAAGCGCCAGGAACTGCTGGGGCTTTCGTCGACTGATATTCGCATTGCGACGTTTACCAACGTGAGCCGTACTGTGTTGCCGCGCGTGATCCGCGACTTTGGTGCGCTGCACCCGGGCGTACGCTTTACCCTCAAGCAGGGCGATTACACGCGCAACGCTCAATGGGTGCACGATGGCGTGGTTGATTTTTGTTTTACGGCGCGCGGATTTACCACCGGGCTCGAGAAGCGCGTGGTCTATCACGACGAGTTGGTAGCATTGTTGCCGGCCGCGCATCCGCTGACGGCAAAGGAAAAGGTGACACTCGCCGACCTGGCGTCCGAGCCGTTTGTGCTGCTGGATGAGGGCGAACAGAGTCTGGTGCTCGATGCATTTGCGGCGCATGAGCTGTCGCCGCATGTGACGAGCGAGGTCACCGACGACTACACCATCATGGCGATGGTGGAGGAGGGCCTAGGCGTGAGTATGCTATATCGCCGTACCGTTGAGGGCATGCGGGCCGATATTCGCGTACGTCCCATCGTGCATGCTCCCTCGCGCGACGTAGTGGCGGCTTGGCGCAGCTGGGACACCATGCCCATCGCCACGAGGCGCTTTATCGACTATATGAGCTCGCATATTGTCAATTAATGACTGGCGTGGCGTTGAGTGCGGTGTTTAGCGGGCTGTCGCTTTGGCTTGGGTGGCGCGATAGGTGCGTGCCGGGTGGCAGAGTAGTACCGCCACGACCATAAAGAACGCCGTGGTGCCCAGGCTGATGGGGTAGACCATCATGATGTTCGCAAAGGTGCGGAAGTGCGGGAACACGCAGAACACCCAATAGAAGCGGATGCCGCAGACGCAGATCATGGTGATGAGGGCGGGCGTGAGCGAGATACCAAAGCCGCGCAGGTAGCCTGACATGTTTTCGTAGAACATGCTAAAGGCGTACGCCGGGAAGATCGAGCACACGCGGATATAGCCGATCGAGACGATGCTGGGATCGCTGTTGAACAGCGACAAGATCTCACGCCCCAGGCCGACAATAACGATAATTGTGGTGAGCGCGACGATACCGCCTTCGACAAGGCAGACCTTGAGCGTCTTGGTACAGCGGTCGATCTGACGGGCACCGTGATTTTGTCCCACAAAGGTAGTGCAAGCCTGGCTAAAGCTGTTGAGCAGGTTGTAGCACACGTACTCCAGGCTCATGGCGGCGCTCGATGCCGCCATGACCTCGGTGCCCAGGCTGTTGATGGCGGACTGGATGATGATGTTGGCGACGGCAAAGACAGCGCTTTGGATGCCGGCGGGCAGGCCGATCTTAACGATGCGCTTGAGGGCGACGGGGTCGATAGCCAGGTCGCGCGGGGTGACGCGGACGACGGAGTCGGTCTTGAGCAGGCGAATAAAGAGCGTAGCGGCGCTGACGGTGTAGGCGATGGCGGTGGCGATGGCGACGCCCGCGACGCCCCAGTGGAGTACGGGGACAAAGATGAGGTCCAGGCCAATGTTGAGGACGGTGGACACGGCAAGCGCCTGCAGCGGCATGCGGGTGATGCCGACGGAGCGGAAAATCGCGGCCTCAAAGTTGTAGAGCAAAATCGAGGGCATGCTGAGCAAAAAGACACGTAGGTAGAGTGAAGCGAGCGGCATGGTCTCGGCGGGAACGTTGAGCGCGGCGAGCATGGGCTCGGCAAAGACCTCGCCCAGGGCGATGACGACAAAGCCCACGAGCGCCATTAAAATCGAGGTATGGACGGCGCGTTTGACCATGTTCTGATCGTTGCGGCCGATGGCGTTGGCGATGACCACGTTGGAGCCAAGCGACATGCCTATAAACAGGTTGAGCATAAGACTGGTAAGCGGAACATTGGAGCCGACCGCTGCCATGGCGAGGGTTCCCTGGTCGCCCGAGAAGTTACCGATGATGACCGTGGCGATGAGGTTCGACAGCTGCTCCAAGATGCTCGTGGCGGCCACGGGGAAGGCGAACAGGGGGATATTGCGCCACAGCGAGCCGGTGGTCATGTCAATGTGCTTAGATACGGTGTCAGCCATATGCTCTCAATCTCTAATATGCTCTTTCGTGCTTATTTGCGCAGATGATGATACTCCTAATGCAACCAGTCGGCACGTAGGGACGTTCCTTTTCTGCCGGCAGCTGGGGACACTCCTTATCTCTTCTAACTAGTCATTCAAGAACGTCCCCAATGACTAGGCGGGGAAGGCGTGCGACAATGGTGGGCGTTGTGTTGTTCGCGCTAAGGAGTTGCCATGTTGTTGTGTCCCGTTTGCCATGAGCCGTTGGTGGACGACGAGCGTGGTGCTGCATGTGCGGGCGGACACCGGTTTGACCGAGCTCGCGAGGGCTATCTATATCTACTACGTTCGTCCAAGAGCGGCGACTCCATGGGCGATCCCAAGTCGCAGGCACGCAGCCGTCGTGACTTTCTGAACCGTGGATACTATGCGCCGTTGCGCGATGCGATGGTTGAGCTGGTGCGCAAGCAGGTGTCTGGGCGCGCCGCGTTTACGAAAGATCCCATGACGCTGCTCGATATTTGCTGCGGTGAGGGCTACTACACCAGCGCCATGGGCGCGGTGCCGGGCGTGGATGCTTACGGTTTCGACTTGGGCAAAGAGATGGTTCGCCTGGCCGCCAAGCGCGGCGATGCAGCCTATTTCGTAGCCAACATGAAGGATATCCCCGTGGCCGATGGCGCCTTCGATATGGTGACCGAGCTCTTTGCTCCCTTTAACGAGCGCGAATTTGCCCGCGTGCTGGCGCCAGAGGGCTCGCTCTACACCGTGGTGCCGGGCGCCCGTCATCTCTTTGGGCTTAAGGAGGTGCTCTACGACACGCCGTACCTTAACGATGAGAAGCTGCCGAAGACCACCGAGCTCGAGTTAGTCGGAATGCAGCGGGTGTCTGCGAATATTACGCTTCAGACCCAGGCCGACATCGAGGCAGTGTTCCAGATGACGCCGTACTACTACCGTACGCGCCCTTCCGACAAAGAACGCCTGGCAAATTTGGACACCCTTCAAACCGACATCGACTTCATCATCGCCGAGTACCGCCACTAACCTACCAAAAAGGGACAGATTTATTTTGGCAGGTTTTATCTGGGCAAACGTAAAGGGCCGACCGCGGAGATGCGCGATCGGCCCTTTTTAGTTGCTTGGCTGAAACAGAGGTTATGAGAAGCGGGCGCTTACAGGCGGTCCTTGTTCTCGGCCTTAACGGCGTGTGCCTGCTGAACAAAGAACAGGTCGTACACCACGACGACAAAGGCGCCAAAGTTGATGGCGTCGCCGCCAAACGCGGGAAGCGTAAGCACCGCTTGGGCAAGCGTGGCGACCGCGGCAACAATACCGAGCTTAAACGCGCCGTCCACCTGCGAAGGCTTGTTGGCGCCCTTGATACCGGCGACGCCTGCGGCAAGGTCGACGAGACCCTTGGCGATAAGCACGACCGCTGCGAGCGTGGCGTACGAACCGTACGTGGAATCGAGACCGCCCGTGGCGATACCGACGCCGGCGGTGACGAGGCTGGCGATGCCCAAAACAAAGTAGATGAGAGCAAGGATTTTGAGAGTCTTGCGAGTGAAGCTCATGGCTGGTCCTTTCGATACGAGTACGCCAACTTGGCGCACCCAATGTACTGCACATATGGTGAAGCACATTGTAGTTCAACGCGGCGATGCATGCGTTTGAAAGCGTCTCTTGCCTGTACGGTCCAACCTTTCAAAAAGGAAAGCTGGACGTAAGCCAAATCGATGGCAGCCCATGTGCGGCGCTGCGATGATGAGGTCGTAACAAGGAGCTGGTCTCAAGGAGGAGCCATGATGTACGGAGCAGGGCAAGTGCGTGAGCCGCGGTCGTTGGGAAGGCGCATGAGTGATTCCGTGATCGCTGCCGTGTGCACGGGATTGATGGCGGTGCTTTGCATTGGGATGCTGTGGGCCATGTCACATGTGGGACAATAGCGGACGGTTGGGTGTCGTCATGAACGGCGCCCACGTATTCGTTTTGCTTGCTAAGGAGTACCCATGGGCGTCGTCGATCCCTTTTCTGTTGCTCGGGCCGCGGGGCTTGAGCTGACCGGGAAGCCCGAGGGCCTCACGCTCACCGACGGCACGATGGAGCTGCGTGCCGATTTTGGCCGCATGCTGCCGCGACTCAAGCAGGGCCGTCTGCAGCAAGAGCTGTTGGTGAAGGCTGCGCGTGCAAAAGGCATCGAGCGGCCGTGGGCAATTGACGCCACGGCAGGCTTTGGCGAGGATTCGCTGCTGCTCGCGGCCGCGGGCTTTGCGGTCGATTTGTATGAGCAGGATTGCGTGATTGCGGCGCTCCTCAAGGATGCCTTGGACCGCGCGGCAGATGATCCGGCGCTTGCGACAGCCGTGGCGCGCATGCGCTTACATGCGGGCGAGGACAGTATTACCGGCCTTCGCCATACGGCTGAGCTGATCGGGCGGGGCGAGCTTGCCGCCCCCGACGTGGTGTATCTGGACCCCATGTTTCCCGAGCGCACCAAGAGCGCGGCGGTGAAAAAGAAGTTCCAACTTTTGCATCATCTGGAACAGCCGTGTGCCGATGAGGAGACGCTGGTCGAAGCTGCGCTTGCGGCGCACCCGCGCAAGGTCGTTATCAAGCGACCGGTGAAGGGGCCACTGCTTGCCGGCGTTAAGCCGAGCTATCAGCTTGCGGGCAAGGCCGTTCGCTACGATGTGTTAGTGCCGCCGCGCCCGTAACTTGCGTGCGATTACCGGCGCTTCGCTAGCGCCGTGCCGATGCGGCGTCTATTTCCATGGGTGCGACGTCAGGTGCCATCCACCGCAGTATTCGCATTTGTAGCAGGCCAAACCACGCCGCCCGCGGTTTTCGCAGTCGGCCATAACTGCCTCGGCCTCGGCGCGCGTATCGTAACGGTTTTTGCGTTCGCACGACTTGTAGCGCCAGGCTTCATTGCGCTCGGCGTTCAGGGCGTCGCGGCGCTCGTCTTCGCGCGCAAACAGGTAGCTCATATCGCCGCCGGTGGCAGCGCCCAAAAACTCGCTTTTGGCCTTTGACCAGGCGGCTCGCTTTTTGCTTCCCATCTGCATCGCGCCCCTCTCCAAACGTTGGTATCATTGCTCAATCAAAGTGATACCAATAAACGTGAGGTCGCCGCGTGATGATCAGAAAAACCCTCGATACCGACATTCCCGCCGTCATGGCTATCTATGACGCGGCCCGCGCCTTTATGCGCGCGCATGGCAACGCCACGCAGTGGCCCGAGGGCACGCCTTCTGCCGAGCAGCTGGCTGCCGATATCGCCGCCGGTGGCAGCTATGTGTGCGAAGTCGATGGTCGCGTGGTGGCGACGTTTGCCTTTTTACCGGGCCCGGACGAGTGCTATGACGTAATTGAGGACGGTCAATGGCGTAGCGACACTCCGTACGCCGTGCTGCACCGTGTGGCATCCGACGGCACCGTGCACGGTATCGCGGCCGCGATGTTTGCCTTTGCCAAGGAGCGTGCCGATCACCTGCGCATCGACACACATCAGGACAACCTGCCCATGCAGGGAGCCATTGCCAAGGCCGGGTTTAAGCGCGCCGGTATCGTATATGTGTCGGACGGTACGCCGCGTGTTGCGTTTGACTGGCTGCGCGAGGCGTAAGAGCGACGCCTCATATCAATAATTCATGCGAACGAAACTGGCCCAGGTGGGGTCATTTTCGTTCGCTGTGCTGATTTGCAAGCCGGCTTTCGCAAGGCGCGAACCTACGAAAATCGCCGCGCGGCAACGCGGGGCGATGAGCTCGGTCGGGGGATAGGGCCCGCTTCGCCCGCCGGCCCGTAAATTGTATCATCCAGTGTGGAACGAGGGTGCCCGTTGCCGCGTGCGATGGGCTTGCAATAAGAGGAGAGCCATGTCGAAGCAAGCGGTCGCTGGAATCTTGGCGCATGTCGATGCCGGCAAGACCACGCTGGCCGAGGCCATGCTGTTTAACGCGGGCCGCATTCGCAAGCGCGGCCGCGTTGACGATGGCGACTCGCATCTGGATACGAACGAGATTGAGCGTGAGCGCGGTATCACGATCTTCTCGTCGCAGGCTGTGCTCGACCATGGTGACACCCACGTTATGCTCGTGGACGCTCCCGGCCATGTCGATTTTTCTGCCGAGGCGGAGCGCACGCTGCGTGCCCTGGACTACGCGATTCTGGTGGTAGGCGCCAACGATGGCGTACAGGGGCACACCGAAACCCTGTGGCGCCTGCTTGCGCGCTATGACATCCCGACGTTCATCTTTATCAACAAGATCGATTTGGAGAATCCCGGCCGCGATGTTTTGCTGGCACAACTTGGGCAACGTCTTTCTGAGGGGTGCCTGGATGCCAACGAACTGCTGGCGGGTGGCGCCGTTCAGGAGGACGCTGCTGCGTTGGACGAAGCGGCGCTCGAGGAGTTTCTTGAGGCGGGTGAGCTTTCCTCCGCGACGCTGTCGCGCATGGTTGCTGAGCGCAAGCTCTTTCCCTGCTTTGCCGGCTCGGCGCTCAGGGACCAAGGCGTGGACGAGCTGCTGGATGGCATATGTGCGCTGATGCGTGAACAGACATGGCTCCCGGAGTTTGCCGCGCGCGTCTATCGTGTCAGCCGCGGGGATCGCGGCGAGCGCTTGGCATGGGTTAAAGTGACCGGCGGCACGCTGCACGCAAAACAGATGATTGGTGGACGTTCCGGTGCCGAGGCATGGGAGCAGAAGGTCGATCAGGTACGCATCTATAACGGCGAAAAGTATGAGCTTGCCCAAGAAGTTGCTGCTGGCGGTATTTGTGCCGTGACGGGTCTTGCGCACGTTCGCCCGGGGGACGCCCTGGGCGCGGAGCCCGCGGGCGATGCGCCTGTCATTGCGCCGGTCCTCACCTATACGGTGCTTCCGGGCGAACACGATGTCCATGCGGTGTTCAAAGCACTGACTGAGTTGGCGGACGAAGATCCCATGCTCGGCGTAAGCTGGAACACTCATCTTGAGCAGATTCATTTGCAGTTGATGGGCGCCGTGCAACTCGAGGTCGTGCAGCGGGTGTTGACCGATCGCTTTGGCCTTTCGGTTGCGTTTGAGTCCGGCGGCATTCTCTATAAGGAGACTATTTCGCAGCCGGTCGAGGGCGTGGGCCACTTTGAGCCGCTGCGCCACTATGCCGAGGTGCATTTGCGCCTGGAGCCGTTGCCGGCGGGCTCGGGCGTGCAGTTTGGCACCGTAACCTCGACTGACGAGCTCGATCTTAACTGGCAGCGTTTGGCACTCACCAACGCCATGGAGCGCGATCACCTGGGCGTGCTGACCGGCTCGCCCATCACCGATGTGCGCATTACGCTCACGGGCGGCCGTGCGCATGCCAAACACACCGAGGGCGGCGATTTTCGCCAGGCCACGTACCGCGCGATTCGCCAGGGGCTCATGCAGGCGCGTGAGGCTGGCGCGGCGGTGCTGTTGGAGCCGTGGTACCACTTTGAGCTCGAGGTGCCGGGGGAGTGCGTGGGCCGGGCGCTCTCGGATGCCACGCGCATGGGTGCCGAGTACGAGCCACCGACGATGACGGGGGACCGGGCGAAGCTTGTGGGTCGCGTGCCGGCATCCGAGGTGCAGGACTATGCCCTGGAGGTAGCTGCCTACACGAGCGGTCGCGGGCATCTGTACCTGGAGTTCGCCGGCTATGCGGCTTGCCATGATGCCGAGCGCGTAATCGAGACGGCCGCCTATGAGCCCGAGGCCGATCTGCCCAACACGCCCGACTCGGTCTTTTGCTCTCACGGCGCTGGTTACACGGTCAAATGGTACGACGTACCCGCCGCGGCGCACGTAAAGATCGATCCCGCCACCTTCCGCCCCTGGCGAGCAGCAGACGCCGAGTTTTTCGGCCACATGTGACAGAGGGGCAGCCCCTTTGTCAGATTCAGTTGGTATAACTCGGTACAAGTTGGTATAACTATTACCAGGGTTTGCCAATCCGAGGAGGCCGACATGAACCCGAATCCCTTTAAGCCAACGGCAGGCAAGCGGCCTCCGATACTCATCGGTCGTGAGTCGGTCATCGAAGATTTCGAGGAAGGGCTCGATAACGGCGCCGGGGCGCCGGGCAGGCTCATGCTCATTACGGGAAACCGCGGCTGTGGCAAAACGGTTCTCTTGCGGGAACTGCAGCGTTTAGCTAGCGAGCGCGGATGGGCGGTTGTCTCCGATTCCGCTTCGCTTGGGCTGTGCGGCCGCCTAGCCGATGCGCTTCGCTCGAATAAACCCGTTGTGGCGTCAATGGAGTTCGGTCCGTCGTTTGACCGGATGTCGGTCGAGGCGGCGCGGGCAAAGGGCGAAACGTTGCAAGGGCTGGTCAACGAGCGCCTCAAGAAGCTCGGTCCAGGCAAGGGCATACTGTTTGCGATCGATGAGGCACAATCGGCGTCTATCGAGGAGCTGGCGGCTCTTGCCGTTCTCTATCAGCAGGTGCTGGGAGATCAGGATGCCACAGGCCTGTCCGATAGCGAACAGCGCGGCCTTGCGCTGGTGTTCGCCGGCTTACCCAGTATGGTTGACGATCTGCTCGAAGAGCCGAGCGTGACGTTTTTGCGGCGTGCCCAGCAGCGTACGTTGGGGGCGATCTCTTTGCCCAAGGTACGCGATTCGTATATCCAGACGGTCAAAGACGCTGGTCTTTACGTTGACGCGGAGACGGCGGACCTTGCGGCGCGCAAGAGCATGGGGCATCCCTACATGGTTCAGCTGGTGGGATATTACATGTGGCGGTCTGCTGTCCGGCGTGGCTCGCAGGTCATCGAAAGGCGCGATGTCGAGGATGGCCATGCGGATGCCGTCTCCGAGTTCTATGAAGCGGTTGACGCGCCCCTGTATTACGGGCTGCGCAGTCCACAGCGCCTTTTTATCGAGGCCATGGTGGTTGACGAGGGCAAGCCGACGCGCATGGCGGATATCATTGAGCGCTGCGATCGTACCCAGAGCTGGGCGAGTAAATATCGCGCAAGCCTGATTCGCGAGCGCGTCATCGAGGCTGCCGGATACGGTCTCGTCCGGTTTACCGTGCCCATGCTGGGCGCGTACATTCGCGATCGAGTTTTATGGCATGAGTAGGGTGATAAAGGTGACGGAACAGAAGATGAGCCCGCAGGCTATCGAGGTGCGTGGCGCGCGCGTTCATAACCTTAAAGACATCGATATCGATATTCCGCTGGGAAAGCTTGTGGGCATTGCCGGCGTGTCGGGTTCGGGCAAGAGTTCGCTGGCGCTGGGGGTTCTTTATGCCGAGGGCTCGCGTCGCTACTTGGAAGCACTCAGCACCTATACTCGCCGTCGCCTAACACAGGCCGAACACGCCCAGGTGGACGAGGTACTGCACGTGCCGGCGGCGCTCGCGCTACACCAGCGTCCGAGCGTGCCGGGCGTGCGTTCCACTTTTGGCACCATGACCGAGCTCAACAATAGCCTGCGTCTGCTCTTTAGCCGCTGCGCCCATCACGTGTGCCCGCATTGCGGGGCGCGTGTGGAGCCGAGCCTTAACGTGGCTGCGGGCCTGTCGCTCACGTGCCCCGCATGCGGTCGCGAGTTCTACGCGCCGGGTGCCGAGGACCTTGCCTTTAACAGCGGCGGCGCGTGCTCTACCTGCGGCGGCACTGGTGTCATGCGCGAGGTGGACGAGGCGAGCTTGGTGCCCGACGAGTCAAAGACTATCAACGAAGGCGCGGTGCTTCCCTGGGGCACGCTCATGTGGGATCTGATGAAGCAGGTGGCAGGCGAGATGGGCGTACGCACCGACGTGCCGTTTAACCAGCTCACGCCTCAAGAGCGCGACATCGTGTTTCATGGTCCGGCGGTTAAGAAGCACATTCTCTACGTTCCCAAAAACGGCGAGGGCGCCACGCCGCTCGATTTCACCTATTACAACGCCGTCTATACCGTCGAGAATGCGCTCGCCAAGGTCAAGGACGATAAGGGCTTAAAACGCGTCGCGCGCTTTTTGCGCGAGGGAGCATGCCGCGATTGCGGCGGCACGCGTCTCTCCGAGGCTGCGCGCCAGCCCCAGGTGCGTGGTATCAATCTGGCGCAGGCCGCGGCCATGACGCTGGGCGAGGCGATTGAGTGGGTGCGCGGGGTGCCCGCATCCTTGCCGCCCGAGATGCAGCCCATGGCGACGGATATCTGCGATTCGTTTTTGGGCGCGGCCCGTCGTCTGGTCGATCTGGGCCTCGATTACCTCTCGCTCGACCGCGCCGGTGCCACGCTCTCCACGGGTGAGCGCCAGCGCGTGCAGCTTGCTCGCGTGGTGCGCAATCGATCGACAGGCGTGCTTTATGTGCTGGACGAGCCTTCGATTGGCTTGCATCCTGCCAATGTCGACGGCCTGGTGGGCGTGATGCGCGATCTGGTGGATGACGGCAACACCGTGGTTGTTGTCGACCACGATACGCGCGTACTGGCGGAAGCCGACTATCTGGTTGAGATGGGTCCCGTTGCTGGAGCAGGCGGCGGCAATGTGATTGCTGCGGGCACGGTAGACGAGGTCGAGCAATCGCGGGGCAGCCGCATCGCTCCGTTTTTGCGCGCAGAGCCCAAGCGCTTGCGTCCGCAGGTGACTGACGACGACATGTTCGATCAGGGCCATATCCGCATGGCAACCGAGGCCATCCATACCGTCAAACCGCTCGAAGTCGATATCCCGCGCGGCCGCCTTGTCGCGGTAACGGGCGTTTCGGGTTCGGGCAAGACGACACTGGTGCTCGAGACGCTCATCCCGGCACTCAAGGCGCAGGCAGCTGGCGAGCGCCTGCCGGGGCACATGCGTTGGGTCGATGCCGAGGGTATTGCCCGCGCAAACCTGATTGACGCTACGCCCATCGGCGCCAACGTGCGCTCGACGGTCGCAACCTATGCCGACATCCATGATGAGCTGCGCCGCGCCTTCGCCCGTACGCCCGAGGCCAAGGCAGCCGGCTACAAGGCGGGCGCCTTTAGCTACAACACCGGCGCCTTGCGCTGCCCTACGTGTGACGGCACGGGCTCGATATCGCTCGACGTGCAGTTTTTGCCCGACGTCGAGATCGTCTGCCCAGCATGCCGTGGTTCGCGCTACGCCGAGGCCGCCTCGCATATCCATCGCGAGGGTAAGGACGGGAGCTTGCTGACGTTGCCGCAGCTCATGGACATGAGTGTGGACGAGGCCATCGACGCCACACTGGGACTCAAGAAGGTTCAGGCGCGC
Organism: uncultured Collinsella sp.; assembly: GCA_902493895.1. Classification (GTDB taxonomy): domain Bacteria; phylum Actinomycetota; class Coriobacteriia; order Coriobacteriales; family Coriobacteriaceae; genus Collinsella. The sequence continues at coordinate 22,704 of CABUQW010000001.1, forward strand.
TTGCAGACCTTGCACGACTTGGGCTTGGGCTATCTCACGCTCGGTGAGCCCACGCCGGCGCTTTCGGGCGGCGAGGCACAGCGCCTTAAGCTCGCGAGCGAGATGGGCCGCGTGCAGGATGATGCCGTATTCGTGTTCGACGAACCCACGATTGGCCTGCATCCGCTCGATGTTCAGGTGTTGCTGAGTGTGTTTGACGGCCTCGTTGCCAAGGGCGCCACGGTTATCGTGATCGAACACGATCTCGACCTTATCCGTAACGCCGATTACGTGATCGACATGGGCCCGGGCGGTGGCGACGCGGGCGGGCAAATCGTCTGCGCCGGTACGCCGGGCGACATCGTGGCCTGCTCCGCAAGCATCACCGGCCGCTACCTATAGACAATGAGGCAAAGGGACAGCCCCTTTGCCTCATTGATGCCTATTTCACGCATTGAGCCGCGAGATAGTCGCGGAAGAATGGCAATTCAAATGCGACGAGCCCTCGTCCTCGTTCCCCGATGATGCCGGCATCTATCATTCGGCGTCGGTAGCGGGAGACCTGCTGCGGCGAACGCTTAAGGCGCTCGACAAGGTCGGCGGTGGTGGACTCTTCCTCGTCATCGAGCATGGCGATGAGGAATCGCTTGTCCTCTGCAGTGAGTTCCCGATAGGTTGCCGCGAGGATTCGGTCGTCCATCTCGTCGCGCGCGATTTTGATTCCCAGGTCAAAGTCGCGTGACGAGATTTCCTTCGAATCGCTTGTGAGATCCCAGGCACGGTAGCCTACGAGTTGCAATAGGAAGGGAAAACCAGAGATCGAGCGAACGGCTCTATCGATTCCCTCAGCATCTGCCAGGCGATCGTTTTCCTGGATTGTGCGAATCAAGGCCTCGCGTACGTCATAGTCGGCAATGCGACCCAGATGATATTGTTGGGCGCGGCGAAGGAACGAGACCGTCTTGTGGTTCAGCAACGTCGAGACGTTGTTGGGAAGTCCCGCCATGAGCAGGGCGACGCGTTTCCCATCGGTCACAAAGTGCTGATACGTCGCTGCGAGCTGAATCATTTCGTCGAGTGTCGGGTCCACCTCGTCAACCGTGACGAGCAGACCGGTGCCTGCCTCGTTGAGCTGGTCGATGATGTCGCTCATGCGATAACGCCAGGTTGAGGCATCGTGAACGCGATTGACCTCGATGCTGCCGAGCGGTGCAATTCCGAGACCGGTGACTTCGAAGTTCTTAGACGGGTCGATAAGATGGCCGGCGGCGCGTTTCGCCCCGAACTCGATTTCCTCAAGCATTCCCGGGAGCGCGGTCGTCTTTACGGCTATCCAGCCGTGGGATTCCGCCCTTGTCGCGAGCGACGACATGAGAGCAGTTTTACCGGTTCCACGCGCGCCTGAGAAGATCGAGGTCAATTCTGGGCGCCTGCGCTGGCTCAAGAAGGCACGGTCCAAATCCCGAATAATCTGTTGTCTGCCAGCGAGATGGGCAGGAACCTCACCAAAACTGGGGGTAAACGGGTTCTCGAGATATTTCACAAGGCTCTCCTTTCACACCGCCGTTTAACTTCATTTTACTTTAGTTAATTCTGATTAAAAGTGAGGGCTCTTTATCTAGAGCATCAATTAGGCGTGTGTGCCATCGGCGTGGCGCTTGAATGTGACAAAGGGACGGTCCCTTTGTCACATTCCCGGAAAGCCTGTTTGGCGCAGGGCTTCGTAGAGGACGATGGCGGCGCTGTTGGAGAGGTTGAGTGCGCTGATGCGGTAGTCGTCCGGGTTGACGAAGTTGCCGCAGATATCCTGTTGAAGGATGGTCTCGTGGCTGTCCTCGGTATGCCCGAGCGATTCCTCGTGAGCTTCCCAAGCCTCGGCGTTATCGAGTGAGTCGCAATCGCGCAGCATGGGGATGCGCTCGCAACGCTCGGGCGCCGCGGCAAGCAGTGGCTCGGGAATGCCCGAGCTCTCGCTGCCAAAGACCAAAAAGTCGCCGTCGCGGTAGGTGCTTTGCGCATAGGTACGGCGCGCCTTTTTGGTCAGCAGATGCAGGCGGGCATCGGCGGGGGAGAGACCGTTGCGCGCAAGAAAATCCTCCCAGCCGGCATAGGTCGTCACATCCAAGTTTTGCCAGTAGCCCAGGCCGGCGCGACGTACCGTTTTGTCGTCGAGCGAAAACCCCAGCGGCTCAACCAGATGCAGACGGGCGCCGGTGACCACGCAGGTGCGGCCGATATTGCCCGTATTGGCCGGAATCTCGGGCGCATACAGCACAATGTTGAACATGAATCTCCTTGGCTCAGAACGAAAAACCACCACGAAGGGGACAGGCACCTTCGTGGTGGTTTGGCGGTTACGTGGGCGGAAAATGCCCGCTTGGATAAACCTAGGCGCGGTGCCAGTCGGTCAGGCAGGCATCGAGGGAGGCGATGAGCGCATCCTTGTCCATGTGACGGCCGATGATGCACAGGCTCGTCATACGGTCGCCCGTCTCGTCGTCCCAAATCTGCATGATCTCGGGGTTCTCGTTGATGATCTTCTGCTTCTCGCCCTCGGGCGCCGAGTCGACAAACAGGCCGTTCTCCATCAGGCGCATCTGGTGGCCGGCCTGCTCAAACATGTAGCACATGTCCGGATCGCCGGTCTGCCACAGCGGACCCTTGACGCGGATGACCTCGTCGGGCCACTCCTGCTCAACAAAATCGGTGAACTTTTGCAGGTCAAACGGCTTGCGGCGCGAGTACACAAAGGTCTCGATGTCGTACTCGAGCACCTCGGGGTCGTCGTGCTCCTCGGGATGCTCCATGGCCTCGATCCAGGCGGCGGAGTTGTAGGCGCGCATAAAGTCGAAGCGGTCGGTGTCGAGCAGCTCCTCCATGGGGACCTCGCCGTTTTGAGCCTCGACAATTACGGCGTCCTTCTGCAGGCTGCGCACGATGGCCTTGAGCTCGGCGATCTGCTCGGGCGTCACGGTATCGGTCTTGTTGAGGATGAGCGTGGAGCAGAACTCGATCTGCTGGATGAGCAGGCTCTCGATGTCGTCCTCGTCGATATCCTCGGCCAGTAGGTCGCGACCGCCGTTGAACTCGTCGTACATGCGGGCGCAGTCGACCACGGCCACGATGTTGTCGAGCGCGAGCTTAGGCTCGCCGCCCACCTTGGCCTCGTCGCAGAAGCTCGAGATGGTGTAGGCGATGGGGATGGGCTCGCAAATGCCCGAGGCCTCGATGATGATGTAATCGAAGTTGCCCGAATCGGCGATGCCCTGCAGCTGGTTGGCCAGGTCATCCGAAAGCGTGCAGCAGATGCAGCCGTTGGTGAGCGGGATGAGGTCGTCGGTCTCGGAAAGGCCGCCGTCGGCGATAAGGCTGGCGTCCACATTGATCTCGCCGATATCGTTGACGATCACGGCGGCGCGGATACCGCCGTCGTTAGCGAGGATGTGGTTGAGCAGCGTGGTCTTGCCGGCACCGAGGTATCCGGTAAGCATGATGATCTTCACGGGTTTGTTGGGCATGTGCCCTCCTTTGTTAGACATGGCTTACAGTTGAATCTTATGCCAAACGCCTGCTCTTATACCCACGCGCCGGCAAATAACACAAGCTACTCCCAGGCTCCCCATACATCGGGGCAATAACCGACGGTGGCCTTTTTGCCGTTGCGCACGATGGGTTCGGCCAAGACCTGCTGGTTCTCGAGCAGCTTGTCGAAGCGCTGACTGGGGGTAAGGTGCTGGATGAGCGCGAGCGTTTCCTCGTCCTTGGCTTTGGGGTTGAGCAGCTTGTCGATGCCGCCGACCGCTTGCATCACGCTCGTGAGCTCGCCCTTGCTCATCTCCTTTTCCTTAAGGTCGATAAACTGCACCTTAATGCGGCGCTCCTTAAAATAACGCTGCGCCTTCTTGGTGTCGAAGGACTTCTTGGTGCCAAAAATCTGCACGTTCATGTATTTGTTCCGCCGTTCTACCTGATGAAGTTGGTCGTTGCGCGATCTGCCTCGGGTGCGTTGATGCCGGCGGCCTGTCCTGCCTCGATACAGCGCAGGAGCCAGGCCATGTTTTTGCCGATGTTTCGCATGGTGGCAAGGCCCTCGGCATCCCCATCGGCGTCGCCGGGCACGCGGCCAAACACGTTGTTCCAGTACGTGGAGGCGACCACGGGCATCTGGTTGATGGTGAAGTACTTGTTGAGCACATCGAAGGTGGTCGATGTACCGCCGCGACGGGCGACGGCGACGGCAGCGCCCGGCTTGTGTGCAAAGGCTTTGCCTCCGGCATAGAAGGCGCGATCGAGGGCCGAGAGGATGCGCCCGCTGGGGTGCGCATAGTAGACGGGCGAGCCGAAGACAAAGCCGTCTGCCTGCTCGGCGGCAGCGATGAGCTCGTTCACCACGTCATCGTCAAAGGTGCAGCGACCGCCAAGTTTGCCACACTGGCCGCAACCGATGCAATCGCGAATGGGCTTGGCGCCCAGCTGAAACACCTCGGTATCAATGCCTTCGGCATTGAGTTGCTCAGCGACCTCGGCGAGTGCGCGGGCGGTGTTGCCGTTTGCCTTGGGGCTGCCATTGACCAAAAGAACCTTCATCACAAACTCCCTCTGCTGTCGGTGACTTCTGCGGAGGATTATCGCACGAGAGGGTAGATGGCGTGGGGCGCGATGTGAAACGGCTTGTGTTTCACATCGCGCCCCACGACGCTAGTCCAACTTGGTGCCCGGTACTTGCGGTGCCTCTTTAAGCAACGCTTTGAGCTCGTTCAAAATGGAAACGGGCTGTCGATCGACAGCGTCCAGATGAAGCGTCGCCACACGAATGGGTGGCTGATATTCAAGCGAGCCGATGAGCACGGGGGAACCCAGGAACCGCTCGATTTCGTCTGCGATCGAGTCGGTCTCTTCGGGATCAAAGTCGTCGAAAAGCGCCACGAATGTCGGCCCCGTCGAGCGGAACAGGCGACCCTTGCCGCGCGAGCAATCCGTGAGGCAGGCGGCGCTTTCGGCGAGCACGCGGTCGCCTGCATCGAATCCAAAGCGGGCATTGACTTCGGCGATATCGTCGACCTTAATGGCAATAAAGCCTGCCTCGCGCGCCACGCGACGCATTTCGCCAATGGCGTTGACCAGGGCATGGACATCGCCCAGGCCCGTTACCGAGTCGGTCGTATCAGCTAGGCTTCGGTTGACGATAATGCCCACATACATGCTGGGCTCGGTATCGGTGCCGTCCAAGCGGTAGCCCGTGCAGTCGCAAAGCACGTATTTTCCGGGGGCATCCATCACGCGGTACTGCATGTAGTGGAAGTGCCATGTGCCGTTTATCACCATATCGAGCTCGGCGCGTACGTTGTCGCGGTCCTCGGGATGAACGCGGGCAAGCCACATATCGACCGAGTTAAAAGGGTGCTGGGAAGGCAGGTCAAAATCGCGCACGGCGTTGACCGACCATTGCGATTCGCCCGTATCGAGATTGAGGATAAACGGATAGCGCGTCTCGGAGCTCATAGAGATTGCTTGGAACACCCGGTCGTTGCAGGGAAGCTGATCGACGATTGGGCGTTGCGGCGCGTCATTGTCTTTCGGTTGCTGCACGCGATGCATAAGCTTATAGCGATACATCTTGCGATCGGCATCCATCGTCATCTGGCGACGCGTGTCGCCGGCAAGTGGATCGACGCGCGAGCAGCCAAAGCTAAAGCTGGCGATCATGGGCGCCTTGCCACCTGAGCTCGCCTCGATCAGCCCGGCACGTACCTGCTCCAAGCGCTGCTCGAGTTCAGTCTCGTTTGCGGAGAGCGAGATAAGCACAAACTCGTCTCCACCGATACGGAACAGCATCTCATCGTGCTCCATGGTTTCGGAGAGCGTGCGGCAGATGCTCAGAATATAGCGATTGCCTTCGGCATGGCCAAACCTATCATTGCAATGCTTGAGATGGTCGATGTCAATATAGGCGCAGGTGAAGGGGTCGCCTTTGCGCCAGAGCTGCTCGACGTGACGGTCGAGTCCGCTGCGGTTGCCCAAGTTGGTGAGCGGGTCGATATAGGCGTTGCGCTCAAGCAGCTGACGCTCTTGTTGCAGGATGGCATGCGTCTTTTGCAGTTGCTCGCCAACGGCGCGCAGCTCAGCAGGCAGCGCGGCAACATCGAGTTCGGCGGTCGAGATGCCATTCGCAAGTCGCTGAAGATAGGCAATAATCGATTGCTCGCCCAGGCGGTACGACTCGTTCATGATGGATAACCTCCTTGGGCAGAACAACGGTTTGTATCATATCCCCAATTCGGCTTGGATTGGGGATATAAGTTAGCTAATGGAGACAAATGCTCCCTTCGGCGGTGGCGTTTTGCACGTGAGCGTATCAGTTGTCATTGTCACCATCGAGCAATGCCTCAAAATCCTTCGCCGGCATGGGGCGGTAGTAGAGGAAGCCCTGAGCGTAGCGGGCGCCCATGTGGCGTAGCATGTTCGCCTGCTCATTTGTCTCGACGCCTTCGACCACGACGGGCAGATGAAGCGACTGCGCCATTTCGAGCATCGATGAAATGATTTGCGTGCTGCGGCCTTGATCGCGGTCGGTGGGTACAAAGGTGCGGTCGAGCTTGATGACGTCGACGTTGACGTTCTTGAGCATCGCGAGCGTGGACTGGCCGGTGCCAAAATCGTCCATATAGGTCGAGAAGCCTCGGGTGTGCAGGTCGGCTGTCAGTTTGTCCACGGCTTCGGATTCTCCCGTATAAGCCGTCTCGGTGATCTCGATACGCATGAGCTCGGGCGGTAGGTTGTATTGGGCGGCGAGCGCCCCCATATGTTCGGCAACGTCGCAGGCAAGGATATCCACTCGCGACACATTAAGCGAAACCGGAACCACGCGAAGTCCTCGATCGATGCGCTCGCGCAGCCATGAAGCGACACCCTGCCAAATGTACTTGTCGAGTGTCACCACAAAGCCGCTTTCCTCGAGTGCGGGGATAAACGTTGCGGGCGAAATGAGAGAGCCGTCCTTGTCAATCCAGCGGGTGAGTGCTTCGGCGCCAATAATCTCGCCGGTTTCCATATCGACCTGGGGCTGCAAGTGGTAGGTAATACGACCATCTGAGAGCGCGTACTGGAATTCGGTCAGCGTGCGGTGGAACGCGACTTCGCGCTCGTACTCCGCGGGGCAGAAAATGGCAATGCGCTCCTTAAAGTCGTTTTTTGCGCGTCGATTGGTAAACATGGCCTTCGCCTGCGCATCGATGGTGATCTCCTCATTGGAGTCGATGGGGTAAACGCCCATGGACGGCCAAAAACCTACGCCGTCATCATGCCTGGCTACGGCCTCGCGAACGCGGTTGTAGATTTGATGGACGGTGATGTGCTTAAAGGGGATGAGTACGCAAAAGTCATCTTGGCCCCAGTACCCTGCGACGCCCATATCGGCATTCTCGATGTCCTTGAGGACCGTGCCCACATCGGCGAGTACGCGGTCACCCTCGGCCTGGCCGTGCCATTCATTAAACAGGCGCATGTGGCCCATGTCGACCGTGGCGATGCACCAGGCGCCGTCGTGCCTTGTCTCGAGAAATGCGTTGGCACGCCGCATAAACTCGCTGGGTCGATAGAGGCCCGTGAGTGAGTCGATACGTTCGGCGATGGCGCTTTTGCGCTCCGCCTCGGGTATGGGGAGGCTGTCGTTGGGAACAAGCCCGCCGGCCGTGCGAAGGCGACGGTCGAGTTCGCCTAAAACGGCGGTCGCCTGATGGGTTAAGTACTCGTAAAAGGCCGGGACGACAAGACAGACGGGAGTAATGGTGTCGCCTGCGATTTGCACAGGAGCGAAAACGGCCTCTTTAAGATGGCGGGTTAGTTGCTCGAATGCCTCGTGGTCCAAATCGTTGCTGAGCACGACGAACTGGACGCTTCGTGAACGGTAAACCCTGCTTCTGCCTCGGGTGATCGACAGCATGCGGCCCGCGTATTCGGCAAGCATGTTGTCGACAGCCTCGGCCCCGTAGAGTTCGTTGAGCTTTGTCGTGCCACGAACGCGCACCGCTATAAGCCCCGTCTCGCAACGGTCGCGGCGGCAGGCATCGATGGCGTTGACCAGCATACGCTGCGTTCCGAGGCCTGTGGCGGCGTCGACGGTTTCGGCAAGTGCGTGGTTGACGATCTCGCCGACATAGAGCGAGGGGACAATTCCGTCGCCGTCGATACGAAACCCTCGAGCACGGCAGAGGACGTAGTCGCCGGCGGCATTGCGTACGCGGTACTGCATAACTCGACGGTGTTTAGCGCCGTTATAGACTTGGTCGATGTCGTCGGTAAAAGCCTCAAGGTCATCGGGATGGACGCGCGTTTTCCAGTAATCGCTGCAGTTGTCTATATGCTCCGAAGGAAGACCGAGATCGCGCAAGGCACCTTGTGACCAAAGGGTGCGATGTTTGTCCAAGTTCTCGATAAAGAAATAGCGGCCCTCGTTGAGCATCGAAAAGGCGTCGAAAATACGATCGCTTATTTCGAAGTCATCGGCGTGGACTTGCGTGATATTGCGTCGATCGAGGTGCACGGCATGACGTAGCTTGTAGTCGTACATACGATGGTCGGCATCGAGCGTCATGCGATTGGGGGCTTCGCCCAGGGCGGGGTCGGCATGTGACACTCCGTAGCTAAACGAGTGGGGCATCTCGGAATCGTTGTTTTTGAGCAGGATCGTTCGGCAGTGTTCCAGACGTTCGGCGAGGTCGTCCTCGGTCGCAATCGTAGATAGGATGGCAAACTCGTCGCCTCCCAGACGAAATGCCGCCTCGTCTACCTTCATATACAGCTTGAGATAAAGGCTTACCTGCAAGATATAGCGGTTGCCCTCGTCGTGGCCAAAGACGTCGTTGCAGTGCTTGAGATTGTCGATATCGATGAACGCCATGGTAACGGGGGTGTCCTGCTCCCAGAGCTCCTCGAGGGAGCGGGCAAAGCCGCCGCGGTTGCCAAGTCCGGTAAGCTGGTCGGTAAAGGCGGTCCTAATCAGATCATCCTGACGCTCGAGAAGGTCGCGAACGGTCTTTTCGAGCGTTTCGGTGTAATTGCTGACAGTATCCATGTCGTAAGCGGCTTTCTGAGGTCGGGCGAATTGCGTCGGGCGAGCTCGTTGTGCACACGCGTTGTTGTTCGGCGCTTTGCGTGTATCCAAGCCCCCGCCTCGCTGCGTTGTTGGGTTAATTTACCGGCTAATGTTCGCTGTTGATAACTGCTGAGTAGTATAAACAACAGTGCAGAATTATATATGGGTGCACATGCTGTGGGCGGCTATTATTCGACAAATGGTAGCGCGACGATGCGATGTCCGATAAAAATGCGACTGAGACGATATATGTTGACGGGTATACTTGTCCCGGTTTTAAACGCAGGAACGGAGATGGTCGCATGGCACAGCCAAATATGACGCGCACGGTGGGGCTGGCGCTCGAGGGAGGCGGCTACCGCGGTATGTATACGGCGGGCGTGCTCGACGTTTGGATGGAGCACGGTTTGACCTGCGACCATATGGTGGGTGTCTCGGCGGGCGCGGCGTTTGGCTACAACTTTAAATCGCGCCAGATCGGCCGTGCCATTCGCTATAACAAGGCCTATTGTGCCGATAAGCGCTATGCGGGTGTAGCAAGCTGGCTGCGGACCGGCGATATGTTCAATGCCGATTTTGCCTATCACGAGGTGCCTATCGAGCGCGATCCCATTGACTTGGAGGCGTATCGCGCCTGTCCCATGCGGTTTACGTGCGTGTGTACTGATATCGAGACGGGCAAGGCCGTCTACCACGACCTGCCCTATGGCGACGAGAGGGATATCGAGTGGATCCGGGCATCGTCGGCGATTCCTGTGGCGACGCGTCCCGTTGCTATTGACGGGCATAAGTATCTGGATGGTGGCGTGGCCGATTCCATTCCCAGCGCTTGGTTGTTTTCACAGGGGTATGACCGCAATATCGTGGTACTCACGCAGCCGGCGGGCTTTGTGAAGCAGCCCAACAGCGTGATGCCCATGCTGCGTCGCGTGTTCCGTCACTACCCGGAGTTTGTCGCAGCGCTTGAGCACCGGCATGAGGTTTACAATACCACGCTCGATGACCTGGCACGTCGTGAGGCCGCCGGCGATATCTTTGTGGTGCGTCCGAGCGAATCGGTGAAGGTGCCGTCGCTATGCCGCGAACCGGATGAGCTCGAGCGCATCTACCAGGTCGGTCGCCGCGATGCGGAGGCGACTTTGCCGGCGTTGGAAGCATATCTGGCGGGGTAAGGGTCGCATGCGGAAAGCGCATCCCGGAATGGAGGCTCAAACTGGGATGTGCTTTCCATTGCTGAAGATATGAAGCTGCGAATCAGCTGCTCGGCCTAGACTTACGCCTGCTGCCAGGTGTCGACGAGCTCCTTGGCCGCGGCGTAGGGGTCATCGGCGCTGCAGACGGCGCTCACCACGAAAAAGCCGTCGACGCCGGTGGCCTTGAGCTGTGGCAGGTCGGCCGTCTTGACGCCGCCGCCCACCACGATGGGCACGGGGCTTGCCGCGTGGAGGGCGGCCAGGTCCTCAAAGCTCTTGGTGATGATAGAGCCGTCGGCCGCGCGTCCGCAGTCGCGCTTGGTCTCGGTCTCGTGGAGTGGGCCGATGCCCAGGTAGTCGACTAGGCTCATGTCGGCGGTCTTGACGTACTCGAGCATCTCCTCGCAACGGGCGGAAAGGCCCACGATGGCGTTGGGCCCCAGCAGCTTGCGACAGACCTCGACGGGAATGTCGCTCTGACCCACGTGCACGCCGTCGACAGCAATGCCCTGCTCGCGCGCGGCGAGTACGCAGTCCAGGCGGTCGTCAATCAGCAAAGCGACCTGACCGGTCTTGCCGGCCTGTGCGATTGCCTGCGCGGCGTCGCCGGTCAGCGCAATGATCTCGCGGGCACTTGCCACCTTGGAGCGCACCTGGATGCAGGTAAAGCCGGCGTCGAGTGCCTGGGCCACTACATCGCCCACGGGGCGCCCGAGCGTGTTTTCGGGGCCGAGTACCAGATAGGCCGAGATATCAAGGTTGTCGCGGATGCTCATCGTGCTTCCTCCTGCTTCTTGATCTGCGCTTCCATGCGCTCGAGCTTGCCGGTCATGGTGTCGGTAAATCCGGGTCGAATATCGGCTTTGAGTACGACTTCGGTGCGGATGCCCTTGCTCGCCAACACAAAGGTTGCGTCGCGCACGACCTGCATGACCTCGTCCCAGTCGCCCTCGATCTCGGTGAACATCGAGGTGGTGCGGTTGGGAAGGCCGCTCTCGCGAATGACGCGCACGACCTCGGCGACCTCGGCGGACAGCTCGTCGCCGGTGCCGCATGGGGCAATGGCTACGGCGACCAGCGTGTTCATGCCGGTATTGGCTACGGGTTCGGACATGGCTTACGCCTCCTCGAGCTCGAGCTGGTTGTTGGCGATGTCCTGGGCGGTCGCGCGGTAGAGTTCGTCGATAAAGGCGACCTTAAAGCTTGCCGGGGCATCGGCGACAGCGGCGGCACGCGTGCCGGCAACGTTGTAGACGGCGGTGCCGCAGGCGGCTGCCGTAAACGGATCGGCGGCGCAGGCATACACGGCCAGCACGCCGCCCTGCGAGCAGCCGCAGCCGGTGATCTTGGACATGAGCGGGCTGCCGCCGTGGGACTTGGCCACGGTCGTGCCGTCGGTGATCAGGTCGACCTCACCCGAGACCACTACGGCGCCGCCGGTGTAGCGGGCGAGTGCCACGGCGGCATCGCGGGCGGCGTCGACCGTGTCGGTGGTGTCGACACCGCGTACGCGGCTCAGATCGGCCGCCTCGCCCTCAAGACCCCACAGGCCGGCGAGCGCGATGATCTCGGAGGCGTTGCCGCGCACGATGGCGGGCTTGTACTGCTTGAGCTCATTTACCAGCTGGGTGCGCAGGCTACCGATACCCAGGCCCACCGGATCGAGCACCCAGGGCTTACCGGCGTCGTGTGCCGCCTTGGCCGCGCGGGGAATCGTTTGCTCGTAAATGGGGAAGAGCGTGCCCATGTTGAGATAGATGGCGCCGCCGCCGGCAACGAGTGCCTCGCCCTCGTCGGGCAGATAGACCATGGCGGCCGATCCGCCCACGGCGAGCTGTGCGTTGGCGACAAAGTCGATCGTCACCGTGTTGGTGATGGAGCCGGCCATCGGATTGGTAGCGCGAATCTTATCCACGGCCTTGACCATATGTTGCTTAAGCTGTTCCGAATCAATCACTGCACATGCCTCCTTGGCATAGAAAAGGGGCGCTGTGCATAGACAGCGCCCCTGTAAAGGCGGCATGCTCCCTACGCCAGCATTAACTGACAGGTTCAAAGGATTGGGCCCCATGCCCTCTCAGCCTTGTGGTTTGCACCGCCGGCACTCCCGCATCGAATCTGTTGTTCCCTATACTAACGCACCTGCCAAAAAGGGACAGGTTTATTTTGGTAGGTGGCAACTGGGGCGTTGCATTTTCCCAGATAAAACCTGACAAAATAAACCTGTCCCTTATTGGCAGGTCGTTACAATGGTTACGGTGAAAATGACGGGGGACTCTATGATCAAACTTGTGCTAACCGATATGGACGATACGCTGATTCCAGCCGGGCATGACGGCGCCAGCGACTACGCCATTGAGGGTATTCATGCCATGCAGGCGGCGGGTCTGCACTTTGGTCCGGTTTCGGGTCGTCAGCCGTCCGCGATGGGCTGGATGTTCCGCAATCGCTCCGAGTGCTTCTCGACCGGTGCGTTTTGCAACGGCCAGGTGATGTTTGTCGATGGCGAAGTAGTCGCTTCGCGCGCAATCGATAACGATGTCCTTATGCGCTTAGCCGATTATTTTGAACAGGAGACCGACGATACGTATTTGAAGGTCTACCGTTTGGGTGATGACTTTTGGAATAACGATGCCTATTGCGTGACAAGCGATCCCGAGCGTGTGCGTCGCGCCATGAAGTCAGGCGGCAACGCGTGGCTCAAGGGCGAAGAGGCTCCCTGTCGTCCTGTCGTTGACGATGCCCCGGTATACAAGGCGAATATCTGGAGTGCCCGTTCGCGCGAGGAGCTCGCCGAGCTGCGCGAGCGTGTTGCCGCTGAGGTGCCGGAGCTCTCGCTCGTGTTTCCCAACAACCGCGTGCGCCTGTTCGACGTTCTTCCGACCGGCTGGGACAAGGGCTGCGCTGCGCTGGAGCTGGCGCGTGCTTTGGGCCTGATGCCCGACGAGGTGGCCGTATTCGGCGATTCCGATAACGATTTGCCCATGATCGATGCCGTTCCCAACTCCGTTGCAGTCGCCAATGCCAACGAGGCCGTCACGGCTGCCGCACGCTGGCATATCGGCGCTGCGGCAGATGATGCGGTTGCCGGGGCTCTGCATCAGATTGCCGCCTGCGCCGCGACGGGGGAGATGCCGTCGTTTATGAGCCAAATGGACACGGCGGGTTTCGACGTCACAAACGTCTAGGGAGAAAGCCATGAAGCTCCAGCAACTCAGATATGTCGTCAAAGTTGCCGAATGCGGCAGCATCACCGAGGCCTCGCGCCGGCTCTTTGTGTCGCAGCCTTCGATTACCGCGTCGATCCGCGATCTCGAAAACGAGATGGGTGTGCATATCTTTGAGCGCACCAACAAGGGTGTCATTGTGTCCGAGGAAGGCGAGACCTTCTTGGGGTACGCGCGCCAGGTGCTCGACCAGGCCGACCTGCTCGAGGGCAAGTACAAAGGTACGTCCGAGCAGGTGCCGCACTTTAGTGTGAGCTGCCAGCATTATTCCTTTGCCGTTAATGCGTTTGTCGATGTGATCCGCGAGTTCGATGCCGCGCGCTACGACTTTACCCTGCGCGAGGAGCAGACCCACGAAATTATCGAGGATGTCGCGCATATGAAAAGCGAACTCGGCATCCTGTATCTGTCGGAGCACAATCGCGAGGTCATCGAGCGCATGCTTGCCGCCAACGAGCTCGTATTCGAGGGGCTCTTCTGCGCCTCACCGCATGTCTTCGTGTGCGCCGACCATCCGCTGGCGGGCCGCTCGAGCGTGACGCTTGAGGATCTGGAAGACTACCCGTTCCTGTCCTACGAGCAGGGCAGCTACAACTCGTTTTACTATTCCGAGGAGCTGACCTCGACGTTCGAGCGTCGCAAAAATATCCGCGTGCGCGACCGTGCGACGTTGTTCAATTTGGCCATGGGCCTCAACGGCTACACGGTATGCTCGGGCGTGATCAGCCACGAGCTCAACGGCCCCGGCATTATCTCGATTCCGCTCGACGTGGACGAGTACATGGAGATTGGCATCATCACGCGCAAGAACACGACGCTCACGCGCTACGGTCGGGCCTATATCGACGCGATTCGTCAGCACATCTAGGCTGCTGTGCTCCGCACGGTTCAAGTCTCTTTATGACAGTCCAGACTGATATAGGAAGCATCTATATCAAACTGTTATAAACGTATATTTTACGATGGCCATATGAACGCTCATACTCTGTCCCAGTAAAGCAACCAATGCAAAGGGAGATATCTATGAGCACTTCGATTCAACCGAACGCGCCGTTTCGCGCCGATATCGTCGGCAGCTTTCTTCGTCCGCAGGCCGTGAAGGACGCTCGTGCCGACTACGCTGCGGGCAAACTCGACGCCGCCGGTCTTAAGGCCGTCGAGGATGAGGCCATTCGCGACCTGGTGGCCAAGCAGAAGGCCGCCGGCCTGCAGGTGATTACCGATGGCGAGTTCCGCCGCAGCTACTGGCACCTCGATTTTATGTGGGGACTCAACGGCATTGAGGGTCGCGCCTCGCGCACGGGTTATATGTTCCATGACGAGGAGACGACGGCCGACACCGCCGTGGTTACCGGTCCCATTAGCGGCGAGAACCACCCGTTCATCGAGCATTTTAAGTTCGTCAAGGCGCTTGAGGGAGAGGGCCACGTTGCACGCCAGACCATCCCGGCGCCTATCCAGACGTTCTCTGAGGTTACGCTCGATCGCTGCGACGGCCAGCAGGAGAGCCTGCGTGCCGTCTATAAGACCGACGAGGAACTTGCCGACGCCATTGCAGCCGCTTATCGCACGGTGATCGCCGACCTGTACGCGGCAGGCTGCCGCAACATCCAGTTTGATGACTGCACCTGGGGCATCTACTGCGATACCGATTTTGTCGCCAAAACCGGCATGAGCCCGGTCGACCTGCAAAAGGTAAGCGAGCTGGGCGTGGCGCTCAACAACGCCGCCATCGAGGGCAAGCCCGACGATCTGGTCATTAACACGCACGTGTGCCGCGGCAACTATCACTCCACGTATGCCTTCGAGGGTGGTTATGATCCCATTGCGCCGTACCTGTTCGCACATGAGAACGTCGACGCGTTCTACCTTGAGTTCGATACGCCACGCGCCGGTGGCTTTGAGCCGCTCAAGTACGTTGCTCCCGGCAAGAAGGTCGTGCTGGGCCTGGTGACCACCAAGGCGGCTGAGCTTGAGGACGAGGACGTTATCGTCGAACGTATCCACGAGGCCGCAAAGTATGTGCCGCTCGAGAACCTGTACCTGTCGCCCCAGTGCGGCTTTGCTAGCTGCGAGATTGGCAACAAGCTGACCGAGGACGAACAGTGGGCAAAGATCGCGCTGGTCAAGCGCATTGCCGAGCGCGTTTGGAAGTAACGCTACCGCTTGCAGGTGACGGCGCGTGCGAGACATGGCGTATCACGTACAATGGTTCGGATCGTATCGTTCGGGCAGGTTATCCGATATGCCTGATCGCCCTTCCATCATGAAAGGACTTCCATGTCCCAATCCTCGACGCCCGCCGTCACCGATGCCATCTACGATGCATCGTCGCTCGGCCGCCCGCGCATGTTTGTGTTGGGTTTGCAGCACATGTTTGCGATGTTCGGAGCCACGGTACTCGTGCCCGTGCTCACCGGCCTTTCCGTTTCGGCGACGCTTCTGTTCGCCGGCATCGGCACGCTGCTGTTTCATTTTCTATCGCGCGGTAAGGTGCCCGCGTTCCTGGGCTCGTCGTTTGCCTTTATCGCGGGTTATGCCGCCATTGCACCCAACGGCGAGGCTGAGCTTTTGCCCTACGCTTGCCTGGGCGTTGCCTGCGCCGGCCTGCTCTATCCGGTGCTGGCAGCGCTGTTCCGCGCATTTGGCGCCAAGCGTGTCATGCGCTTCTTTCCGCCGGTGGTGACCGGTCCCATCGTCATTTCCATCGGCCTGATCCTAGCGAGCTCTGCCATTGCCAACTGTCAGACCAACTGGCTTGTCGCCGTTATCGCTGTGGCCGTGATCATCATCTGCAACATCTGGGGCCGCGGCATGGTCAAGATCGTGCCGATTCTGCTGGGCGTTGTGGTGAGCTATGCCGTTGCGGCCGCGCTGGGCGAGGTCGACTTCTCTGGCGTCGCAGCCGCTCCGTGGGTCGGTCTGCCCATCGTGTGGGACAACACCGTGTTTGCGCTCTTTGGCCCGCAGCTCGATAGCGGTCTTGCCACGACGGCCATCATCACCATCATGCCGCTGGCCTTTGCGACCATGATTGAGCACATTGGCGATATCTCCGCCATTGGCTCTACCTGCGAACGCAATTACATTGCCGATCCCGGTCTGCACCGTACCCTGCTCGGCGATGGCCTGGCGACCATCTTGGCGTCGCTCTTTGGCGCTCCGGCCAACACCACGTATGGCGAGAACACCGGCGTGCTTGCGCTTACGCGTGTGTTCGACCCGCGCGTGATTCGCATTGCCGCCTGCTGTGCCATCGTGCTTTCGTTCTGCCCCAAGTTTGCTGCTGCGATCGCTGCTATGCCGGCGTGCGTTATCGGCGGTGTGTCACTCGTGCTCTACGGCATGATCAGCGCCGTTGGCGTGCGTAACCTCATCGAGAATCAGGTTGATTTCCAGAACAACCGCAACGTGCTGGTGGCGGCTCTGGTGCTCGTGCTTTCGCTCGGCATTGCCTACAGTACCGCCGGTGCCATCGCGCTGGAGCTGGGCGGCGTGACGATTTCGCTTTCGGGCCTTGCCGTGGGCTCGCTGGTGGGCATTGTGCTCAACGCCATCCTGCCCGGTAATGACTTTGAGTTCGATACTTCCGAGCTTGAGGAGACTGCTGAATAGCAGCTGCGTTCAGCCAAATTAAAAATGGCGTCCATGCGTATGTACGCGTGGACGCCATTTTTAATGCGTCAGTATCCAGTGGATGCCGCGCGCCATGCGCAGGTCAGTTTGGGCAAAGTGATTGCCGGGGTTGAGCTCCAGCGTTGTTGGAATGTCACGCTCTATAAACAGCTCTTCCATCGCGCGCGTGTCGTCGAGTACGTGCCGCATCATGCGGTTGGGCGTCTTGGTTTCCTTTTTACCGAGCGACAGATAGGCGGCGTCGGGCGTGGCTGTCATCGTGCGCTCACGCGCGTAGTCGATAAAGCCGGGGAACCACAGCGACCCCGATGCACTCGCCGCGCGCTCAAAGACATCTGTTTGCCAAAGTGCCCACAGTGCAAAAAGACCCGCCAACGAATAGCCGACAACGCCGCGCCAGGTGGGCGGTTGCGGGAGCGATGATTCGGCCTCTGGGATTATCTGCTTCAACAACTCGTCAAGAAAACCAGCAGCCTGTCCACCAAAGGGCTCGGCATCTCGTATAGTTCCCTCACATTCCCAGGGGCTCAGCTCGCGATTCCAATCGAGTCCTCCGATGGCGACAAGGGTGAACGGCGGGCAGTCGAGCTCTCGGCAGCGCTCGTAGACTTCACTACCGTCGCCCATAACCACGGGGAGGTAGATGACGGGCGTACCTTCCGCACGCTCTGAATAAACGGTTATCTGCTTATGATGCGCTTCCAAGGCAGGCTTCTCTCGGTGTTGTGATATTGACAGCCTCAATTGTCGCACGCTGGCACGGGGGCAGACGCTAAAAGAAAGGCGCGGAGCCGTTCGATGCGACTCCGCGCCTTGTTGTTTTGCTTCGGCAGACTATGCCGTTACGCCACGAAGAAGTAGACGAGGAAGGCAAGGGCTGCGATCCACATGAGCGGCTTGATCTTGGAGGCCTCGCCCTTAAAGAGCGCGACGATCACGTAGGCGATAAAGCCCAGACCAATGCCGGCAGAGATGGAGTAGGTGAAGGGCACGCCGGCGACAATCATGAACGCCGGGAAACCCTGCGACACGTCGGACCAATCGATCTCGGAGGCCTCGCTCATCATGAGGTAGCCGACGTAGACCAGAGCACCGCAGGTGGCGGCGCTGGAAACGATGGTGACGATGGGGGAGAAGAACGCGGCGAGAATGAACAGCACGCCGGTGGTGACGGAGGTGAGGCCCGTGCGGCCACCGTCGGCGGCGCCGGAAGTGGACTCGACGAAGGTGGTGATGGAGGAGACGCCCATGAAACCGCCCACAGCGGCGGCGGCGGAGTCGACGATCAGGATCTCCTTGATATTCTCGACGTTGCCGTCGTCGGTGAGGAACTCGCCCTGCTTGGCCACGGCCATCGCGGTGCCCATGGTGTCGAAGAAGTCACTCATGAGCAGCGAGAACGAGATGACGAGGAGCGTGGGGTCGGTAAGGACCTTGACGATGGCGGGCACGCCGCCGGCGTCGGCGATGGGGCCACCGATGCTCGAGAAGTCGAGCGGGGCGATGATACCGGTCGGAGCATGGGTCACACCTAGGGGGATACCGGCGATGACGGCGACGACGATGCCGATGAGCAGCGAGCCGGGGACGTTGCGGCAGGCGAGGGCGACTGTCACCAGGATGGAGATGATGCCGACGATGAAGGTGGGGGAGGTGATGTCGCCCAGACCGACGAGTGTACCGGCGCCAGCGGTGATAATGCCGGCATCGCACAGGCCAATCATGGCGATGAACAGGCCCAGACCCACCGAGATGGCGTGACGCAGGACAACCGGGATGGCGTCCATGATGGCCTCGCGCAGGCCACAAAGCACGAGCAGCAAGATGACGATACCCTCGAGGAAGATGACGCTCATGGCCACGTGCCAGTCACCGCCGCAGACGGTGGTGGTGATTCCAGCGATCATCGCGTTGACGCCTAAGCCCGACGCGCAGGCGAGCGGGCGGTTGGCGAAGATGCCCATGCAGATGGTCATGATGCCGGCGCCCAGGCAGGTGGCGCAGGCGAGCGCTCCCGCATCGATGCCAGCGCCCGAGAGCACCGCGGGGTTGACGGCGATGATGTAGGCCATCGCCAGGAATGTTGTCAGTCCAGCGCGGAGTTCGGTCCCGATTGTGGACTTGCGCTCGCTGACGTGAAATAGTTCGTCCATGCATACCCTTTCCTTGCTCGGCCCCGAGTTTAGGCCGATTGACACGAACTCACCCACTATAGCCCCTTTACGACGCTGTTGTTCCTCGCATGTTGATGTTCGGCGCTTTGTAGCAGACGGACGGTATTTTTCGCATGAAAATGTGTGGGTACCGTATACTTAAGCGGTTACAACGACCCCTATGGAGGAACGTATGATTAAAGAGCTTTGCCACGACGAGGCTATCCTGTCCCAGCGTTGCGAGGTTGCGACCGTCGAGGACGAGTCGGTTGCTCAGGACCTGATCGATACCATCAAGTCGCTCGACGATGCCGGCTGCTTGGCCGCTAACCAGATTGGCGTTACCAAGAAGGTTTGCGTCTACCTGGACGATGCCGGCGAGCCCCACGTGCTCTACAACCCCCGTCTGGTGTTTGGCCTGGGCGCCAGCAAGATGGAGGAGAGCTGCCTGACGCACGAGGAGGTCACCAAGTCCACGCGCTATATCAAGTGCAAGGTCGCTTATGACGTGATCGTCGACGGCAAGATGCGCGAGCGCAAGCAGGACTTTGTGGGCTTCGAGGCGCAGATGATTCAACACATGATTGACCACTGTCTAGGAAAGTTGGTCTAAGGGGACCAAAGCACCGCACTTCGTCTCTTTTGGTCCGGACGTGACATTGTTGTCATGTCCGGGCTTTTGTGTTTAGCGCCTTTTTGTTTGGTGACAATAACCTTAGCAGGAACGTAAAGCTAGGAGGCGCTATGTGTACGAGCATTCGATTTACCGATAATTCTGGTCACATGTATCTAGGCCGCAACCTAGACTGGAGCTTTGACTACGGCCAACAGGTTCGCGTGATGCCGCGCGGGTTCCACGTCCCGTATTCGTTTATCGACGATGCGTCGGCGGCGCACGCGGTAATCGGCATGTGCATCGATTACGAGAACTACCCTATGTTCTTCGACTGCGGCAACGATGCGGGCCTCGCCGTGGCGGGCCTCAATTTCCCGGGTTATGCCGAGTATGCCGAGGGCCCTGTCGACGGCAAGAACAATATCGCGGCCTATGAGTTTCCCCTGTGGGTGGCAGCGACGTTCTCGACGGTCGATGAGGTCGAGGCCGCGCTGCGCGACACGGTGATTGTCGCCAAATCTGCCGGAGAGGGGCTGGGCGTGTCGCTGCTCCATTGGATTATCGGCGACAGCCAGCGCAGCATCGTGGTCGAGATGATGGCTGACGGCCTGCATGTATACGACAATCCGGTCGACACCCTTGCCAATCAGCCGACTTTCCCGTGGCACATGGAAAACCTGCGCACCTATATCACGGCCACAAGCGATTTTCCGCAGACGGCGACATGGCGTGCCGCCGAGCTTAAGCCCTATGGAGCCGGTGCCGGCATGCGCGGCATTCCGGGCGATTGCTATTCGCCGAGCCGTTTTGTAAAGGCGGCGTACCTCAATGCCAATTACCCACAAAAGGAGAGCGAGACCGAAAACGTCGTTCGCATGTTTCGCTCGCTCGAGGGCGTGGTGATGATCGAGGGAGCGTCCAGGATGGGCGATGGCAAGTTCGAGAAGACTATCTACACCGGATGCTTTAGCGCGCGCACGGGCAATTATTACTACGCGATGTATGGGGATCCGTCGATTCGCTACGTGAGCCTGATGGATGCCGAGGGCGCGAGCCCCGATAGGCTCGTGGTTCCCGAGCCGCGCCGTTCGTAGCCGTTAGCTTTACTGCAATGCAAAGCGGCCCTGCGCCTCTCGTGAGGCGCAGGGCCGCTTGGTAGATCAGAAGTTGAAGGCAAACATGATGCCGATGACTTTGTCAAGATATATTAAACAAACGGTAGCTTCAATTCATCTTTGGAATAATAGCCGTTCAAAAGCGAATCGATTGGCTCATTTAGATTATATAAAATTTCTTTAGTTTTACTTCCGAGCGGCGCGCCGGGCATCTGGCATCAACGGATTCCCTGTTTTGGCGCTTCGAAGGCACGGACTCCGTTTCGTTAATTTCTGATTAGAAATGCTGAAAATCCAGTCAGAAGCGGGCTGGGGAACGGGGCAATAAAAATGGCTTTCGAAATGAGTCGGCGAAGCTTTTTAACGGCCGGTGGGGCCACAATGCTGGCGGGCACCGCCTCTATGCTTGTTGGCTGCGCGTCTGGAAGCGAAAGTGGCGCGGGAAGCGTGGCTGCCGGCAAGGATGATGCACTGAAGGTTGATAGCGACGGCAAATCGGGTGGCACGGATAGCGACGTTAGCGAATTCTACGAGCACGTTATCTCTGTTTCTGCACTTGCGAAAACATATGCAATCGGAGAGAAGATTGTCGGCGTGGCGATTGAATACGACGTGGATGTCGATGCGTCTTCGGTTGATCCCGGACATGGCGGCATCGGTCAACAGGCTCAGGAAAAGGGGCTGGGATCTTTCTCGGTTTTGGGACGCTCGATTGTCACTGCCTATGTAAACGACAAAGCCGAGCTGAGTGATGAAGGGGGCAAAAGCAAGGGAACGTACGTCATCGTCGAGCTCGATCCAGCAGATGCGGGCGCACAGACGTTGATGTTTCAGATGACGCGTGGGTGCGTAGGCTCAAACGGTCCCGTATCCCTTGATAGCGGTTGCGTCAAAATCGCCCAAATAAAGGATCTTAAGGATTCTGCAGGTAAAAAGCTTACAGGCGACGAGACATCCTCCCGATATCTCGTGGCTTCGACTGTTCTCAACTCCGAGGCAGACAAGTTTGTTGCAGGGACCTACGATGACCCCAAAACTGGATTCCATGCTTCGTTTGCCTTGGCACAGCCTGACGACTACGACAAGGCAAAGAAATACCCCATCACGCTCTTCCTGCCGGATGCGGGGGTAACCACCTGCGATGTGAGGGTGAATCTTCGTCAAGGTCTGGGAGCCCTTGCCTGGGCTGATGGGTCACAATTTGTGCTGACGATCGCTGGAACTTGTTGCGATATCGAGACTTGCCTGCATGTAATCGAGGACCTGATCGACCAGGGTTACTCAATCGATCCGGATCGCATTTACGGGACGGGCGAATCTGCCGGGTGCATGGCCCTCATCGAATATGCCTCCAAGCATCCCGATGACAATTCCTTTGCAGCGCTTATGCTCGTTGCCGGGCAAGGCAACATGACTCCGATTGCCAAGACGCCCATGGTGATATTCGTTTCTGAAGACGATTCCAATTCCTATGGCGGCATGACGGATCCCGAGGAGGGTGTCGCGAGTATCGGAATTCCTTATGTTGAGAAGCAGCTGAATTGCGCCTATAACTATGACGGCGAAGGACATACGAGTGGCCTGTGGGTTGATTACGACGCAACGGGAGAGAAAAACCCTTCGGGTAACCAGGAAGGAGCCAAGGCGGCTAGCAGCCAGAAGACGCTCGATGAGCTTATGGTCGAGCTCTCGGATGTCTGCTCCTCGGCCTGTAAACAAGCGGTGACCGATGGGGCGCATGTCGTTTTCCTTCATGTAGAGAAGGGAACTCTCGATAGCACCGACAAGACGGTCCAGGGTGGAAACACTCATAACTTTACCTGGCAATACGCTTATGCGATTCCCGAACTCATCGAGTGGGTGAGAGACCAGTCTCTATAGCCTGCTTCTTTTTCGATGGCATTTCAATGTGGGCTAGGGTTATATGACCGATTGGGGCCAGGCGGTTGTCTAGCCCCGGAAATGCCGAATAGCAGTCTACGATTACGTCCAGGTAAAGCCTCAAAGGTGTTTTACCTGGCCAAAAACGTAGACAAAAGCGGCCCTGGCAGATCGTGAGACGCAGGGCCGCTGTCGTTGATTTATGGCGCCGCTAGAAGTTGGCGTCGTTGAGTTGTTCGTTCTCGAGGCCGTCGAGCTGTTGCTGTTCGGGCGTATCGGCGACGCTCTCGAGCAACTCGGTGGGATCGACGTTCATGTCCTTACCGGCTTCGTTGCCGTTGACCAAGTCGTCCGAGAAGATGTCGACTTCCATTTCCTCGGCCTCTTCGATCTGAACCTCGAGCGGCACCTGGGTGCGCACGAGCTTAACGGCCGGGCGCATGCGGGCAAAGAGCGGTACGTACTCAATGATGATGGCCGAGTTCTCGAGACCGTACCAGCGTGCCGGGCTTCCGCAGGCGCGGCGGACGGCGTACTTGATGGCCATCACGCGGTGGTCATTGCGGTTGATGTCCGTTTCGGGGGCAAGCATCTTGCGCAGCATGCAAAAGCGGAAGTCACCTACGTTGCCGCGCGTCTCGTAGATGGAGTAGGTGTGATGTTGCGGCGGCAGCTCGCCCGATGCCATCAAGTCGCCGACGATCTGACGCAGATAGGCGTTGACGCGCTGGTTGACCTTAAAGCCCAGGTCCAGGCGCACGCGGAACAAAAAGTCCGTGCCAAAGGTCTCGACGGAATACTCGTGCGTATAGGGTTCGTCGGTAACGTGCACGTTGATGAACCAATATGCCTTGGCGCGCTTGGGGTGCTTGTCCAGGATGGAATAGAGCACGTCGCGGTCGAGTGTGAGCGGATCGGGGCTGTTGGTGAGGAACACCAGATTGTCGGCGAGCACGGGGTAGGTCTCGTCGTTGCGCAGGCGGTTGAGCTGATCGATGTACTTGGAGACGGGCAGCAGGATCGTCTGCGTGCGCTCGATGGCGGTGCCGCGGCGCCACACATACATAAGGCCAAACAGCAGTGCGGCCAAGAAGATCATCACATAGCCGCCGTCAAAGAACATGGTGAGGCACGAGGCGAAGAAGCACAGCTCAATGGCACCAAAGAGCAGGGCGAAGACGCAGGCACCCAGCCTGTGCTTGAGGATGCCGGCGATGTAGCTCGTCAAAAGCGTCGTGGTCATGAGCATGGTCACGGTAATGGCGAGGCCGTAGGCGCTCTCCATGCGCTCGGAGTTTTGGAACAGCAGCACGATGAAGATGCAGCCGACCCACATGATGTTGTTGACGAGCGGAATATAGAGCTGCCCCTTGGTGTCGCTGGGGTAGTGGATGCGCAGATGCGGCATAAGGTTGAGACGCGTTGCCTCGGATACCAGCGAGAACGAGCCGGTGATGAGCGCCTGCGAGGCAATGATGGCCGCCACGGCCGAAAGCACGATGGCAAAGGGGCGCAGGGGCTCGGGAAGCATCATATAGAACGGGTTGACGATATCCATCGCGAGCATCTGGGGATTGGAATTGTTGGCGAGCAGCCAAGCGCCCTGACCCAGATAGTTAAGGATGAGGGCCGCCTTTACGAACGGCCAGGATGCGTAAATGTTAGCCTTGCCCACGTGACCCATGTCCGAATAGAGCGCCTCGGCGCCGGTCGTCGACAGGAAGACGAAGCCGAGCACCATAATACCCGAGTGGTTGATGGGCGAGAACAGGAACATGATGCCACGGATGGGGTTGAGCGCGCGCAGGATGGACAAGTTGCCGAGCATGTTGAACAGGCCGGCGCCAGCCAAGAACAGGAACCACAGCGTCATAAGCGGGCCGAACAGCTTGCCGATTGACGAGGTGCCGGCGCGCTGCATGGCAAACAGGCCGCAGATAATGATGATGGTGATGATGATTACGTTGGTCTGGTCGTCACCCAAAAGCGCATGGCCCCACTCGATAGTGCGCAAGCCCTCGATGGCCGTGGTAACCGTGACGGCGGGGGTGAGGATGCCGTCAGCGAGCAGCGCCGCGCCGCCGATCATGGCGGGGAGAATCAGCCATGGCGCCACCTTGCGCACGAGACTGAACAGGGCGAAGATGCCGCCTTCGTTGTGGTTGTCGGCCTTCATGGCGATTACCACGTACTTGACCGTGGTCACGAGCGTCATGGTCCAGATGACGAGCGAAAGCGCGCCCAGGATCATGTCCTCGCTGACGGTACCGATGCCGCCGTTGTTGGCGACGATTGATTTCATGGTGTACATGGGGCTCGTGCCGATGTCGCCATAGACGACGCCGAGCGTTACGAGCAGCATGCCAGCGGAGAGGGGGATGGCTCCGTGCCCGCCTTGCCCGCGCTGGTCTTGGAGGTTTGCCTCCAGTTTGTTGTGTGCCACGAGGACTCCCTTAGACATCCGGTTATCTGTCTAGGACAAAAAACTTTATGCCGTCTTTATACATACAAGAGCAGTTTGGCACATCGGGTTATTTTAGACAATAATCCTCAGCTGGGGATTATTTATCTATGCAGGTAGCATTTCAAAGCAGGGCTTTTAAGCACGTGCTGTCTGGGCGATGCCAGCCTTGGCGTTTGCGCGTTTGCCGGCGAGTTCGCAAAAAATCGCGCCGCCGATGATAAGCGCGGCGCCCATCAGGCGGACCGGTGTTATGGCTTCACCCAAAAGGGCGGCCGAGAACACGACCGCCGAAAGCGGCTCGAGGTAGCCGACGACAGCGACGGTCTGGACGGGCAGCTTGGCGACGGCGCTAAAGTAGAGCAGGCAACCGATGCCGGTGTTGACGACGCCGAGCATAGCGACGGCGCGCCAATCAATACTGGCGGCGATACCGGCGGACAGGAATGAGGGAGCGCCCTGCGTGATGAGCGTGAGGACCAGTGCGGTCACAAAGGCGGCGCACACCTGGAGCGTGGAGTTCTCGAGGCCCTCGATGTGCGGCGCACCCTTGCTAGCGATGACCATCAATGCATAGCAGAAGGCCGAGGCGATTCCACAGACGATGCCCGCAATGGGCATATTGCCGCCTAGACCTTGCGCTGCAATGAGAAAAGCACCGCAGGCGACGGCGACAAAGCCGGCGATTTTGCCGCCGGTCAGCTTTTCGCCAAAGATGAGCGGGGAGAGCGCCATGACAATGATGGGGCCGCAGTAGTACAGCAGCGAGGATACGCCGACGCCGATCGTCTGGTAGGCGCGGAACAGAAAAATCCAGCTGGCGCCCAGCGCAGCTCCCGAGAGGAGGAGGGCCGCGGCTTCGCGGGGACGAGATGGCGCCTGCAACTTATGGTGTTGGGTAGTGGCGAGGATGGTTAAAAGCGAGAGGGCTCCCAGAAAAGTGCGCAGCAGCACGATATCGGAGCTCGGCAGTGCGATAGCTGCGGCGATGATGCCGTTAGAGCCAAACAACAGTAATGCTGCTAAGTATGTAAACAGTCCGTTGTTCATGCGCTGACATCCCCTCTATATCCGAACATGTTCACTATGG
Source organism: uncultured Collinsella sp. (assembly GCA_902493895.1). Taxonomy (GTDB): domain Bacteria; phylum Actinomycetota; class Coriobacteriia; order Coriobacteriales; family Coriobacteriaceae; genus Collinsella. The sequence goes on from CABUQW010000001.1 coordinate 49,149, forward strand.
GTGAACTGGCTTTAGAAGAAAAGCGAATATAATGCATGGAAAACATGACAAAAACTCATGCAAGGGTGGGGACGTGCCGTGGAGACCAATATCCAAAAGATGCAGGTGCTGCTGGAGACGGTGCGCGCCGGAAGCTTTACGCGTGCTGCCGAGCGCCTGAGCTATTCGCAGTCGGGCGTGAGCCGTATGGTGGCCGATCTTGAGGCCGACTGGGGTTTTAAGGTGCTCGACCGCAGTCGCGAGGGCGTGGCTCTTTCTGCCGACGGGCGGCAGGTCATGCCGGCTGTCGAGGCGCTCTGCGAGGAATTCACTCGCTTGCAGCGACGGGTGGATGAGATGCGTGGACTCATGCGCGGCAAAATCTGCATCGGTACGTTTTCGAGTGTGGCGACCCACGTGCTGCCGCCGGTGATTGCGCGCTTTCGCGCCGATCATCCGGACGTCGATTATGAGTTGCTGATGGGCGATTACTCAGAGATTGAACAATGGGTGGCGGAAGGTCGCTGCGACCTGGGCTTTATTCCGCGCGAGCCACGCGGCGCCGGCATGGCGTCGCGACCGTTGGTGCAAGACGAGCTGATGGCCGTGGTGCCAGCGGACTCCTCGCTTGCCACCGCGGAGGTCGTTTCCCTTGCCGATTTGGCCAACGAGCAGTTTATCCTGCTGGAACGCGGTAGCGACGACGAGATTACGCCGCTGTTTCGCCGCGCGGGCCTGGCGGTGCGCTCTAAGCTGTCGACCTGGGATGACTATGCGATTATGGCTATGGTCGAGGACGGCCTGGGCGTTAGCATTCTTCCCGCGCTCATCTTGCGTCGCTGTCAGTTCGATGTTGCCGTGCGTCCGCTCGAGGGACATCCTCATCGGCAGATCAATGCGATATATCGAACGGCCGATGTTTCGCTTGCCGCCGCCCGTTTCCTCGAATACCTCTAAACGTGTGCGCGTCATTGCCCACTTTGGGCAAATCTCAGAGTCTGGTGCATTTTCTTATGAAATTGAACTTTCGAATGAGGTGCCGCGTTATACTGCTGCCTAAATTGAACCTTGGTTCAATTCGTATTCTATAAATTGAACTTTGCCAGCAAGGAGGTTCTAGTGGCCCAAGAGACGTTTAGCGATCGCCTGCGACAGACTATGTCCGATCGCGACGTTCGCCAGTCGGACGTAATCCGCGCATCGGAGATGCTCGGCAAAAAACTCGGCAAGAGTCAGATGAGCCAATATGTGAGCGGCAAGACGATCCCGCGGCGCGATGTGGCTGAGCTGCTCGCCCGTATTTTGGAGGTCGATGTTACCTGGCTGCTTGCCGGCGACGCCGATCAAGGCGAGGCATCATCACCCCGCAACGATTCCAAGCCCGAACCCCATCCCTCAGCTCAAATTGCAAGGAGCACCACCATGCGTACTTTTTCTAAATCCACCAAGCTCGATAACGTCCTGTATGACGTGCGCGGTCCCGTCGTCGACGAGGCTGCCCGTATGGAGGACGAGGGCGAGCGCATCCTCAAGCTCAATATCGGCAACCCGGCGCCCTTCGGTTTCCGCACGCCCGACGAGGTCATCAAGGACATGCGCCAGCAGCTGCCCGACTGCGAAGGCTATTCCAACTCGCGCGGCTTGTTCTCCGCGCGCAAGGCGATCATGCAGTATTCGCAGATCAAGGGCCTGCCCAACGTTCAGATGGAGCATATCTACACGGGCAACGGCGTGTCCGAGCTCATTCAGCTTTCGATGAACGCGCTGCTCGACAATGGCGACGAGATTCTGATCCCCAGCCCTGACTATCCGCTCTGGACGGCGTGCGCAACCCTTGCCGGCGGTCATCCCGTACATTATTTGTGTGATGAGCAGGCGGATTGGTATCCCGACCTGGAGGATATGGAGTCCAAGATCACGAGCGCGACCAAAGCCCTCGTCATCATCAACCCTAACAACCCCACGGGTTCCGTCTATCCGCGTGAGGTGCTCGAGGGCATCGTTGAGGTTGCGCGCAGGCACCAGCTCATGATTTTTGCAGACGAGATTTACGACCGCCTGTGCATGGACGGCTATGAGCACGTCTCGATTGCCTCGCTCGCTCCCGATCTGCCCTGTGTCACCTTTAGCGGCCTTTCCAAGTCGCACATGATTGCGGGCTATCGTATTGGCTGGATGGTGCTTTCGGGCAACCAGCGCTGCATGAGCGACTTCATCATGGGTATCAACATGCTCTCCAACATGCGCCTGTGCTCCAACGTGCCGGCTCAGTCGATCGTTCAGACGGCACTCGGTGGTCATCAGTCCGTTAACGACTACATCCGTCCTGGCGGCCGTGTCTACGAGCAGCGCAACTTTGTGTATGAGGCGCTTAACAAGATTGACGGCATCTCGGTGGTTAAGCCGCGCGCGGCGTTCTACATCTTCCCCAAGATGGATGTGAAGAAGTTCAACATCACCGATGACGAGCAGTTCGCCCTTGACCTGCTGCACGAGAAGAAGATCCTGATCACGCGCGGCGGCGGCTTCAACTGGGCTGAGCCCGACCACTTCCGTATCGTGTACCTGCCGCGCATGGAAGTACTCAAAGAGTCCCTCGAAGACCTCGCCGACTTCTTTGACCATTACCGCCAGGCGTAACGGCAAAGGTAGCCTGTAATGAAACGGTCGGCCCGCAACGGATGCGGGCCGACCGTTTTCTGTCTAAGCCCGTGCTGTTAGCGCTTGTCTCGTTGAGCGGGCGAGGTTCGCGCGTGAGCGGCTAGTTCTATTCCAAAATGGAATACAATGGGCTTAAGCTGGAATTGATGTCCGGGTACCTGCTTTTCTAGAATGTTTTCAACAAGATGAAAGGCGGTTCCAACCAATGATTATCGATGCAAATTCCTACTGGTTCGACGAGCGCATCTTTCATGACGAGACGCTCTGCGAACAGTTTTTGGCCGAGGTACCCCGCGCCTATGACACCGAAGGCTATCTGACCATGAATTCCGCCGGCAAACGACAGATCGTGATCGAGATGCCCGCCGGTTCTCCGGGTCTTAACTACATTGAGGGCGACTACACCCTCGAGAAGCGCTTGGCCGATATGGATGAGGCGGGGGTCGACAAGGCGATCCTCAAGCTCCCCGGCTGTCACGAGTGGATGTCGCTCGAGATGTGCCGGCGTTTCAACGACGGTATGGCTGCTGACGCGAAGGCGTCAAGTGGCCGTCTGATTCCGCTTGTCGCTGTGCCGCCCTTTGGCACCAAAGCGAATTTGGAGGAGCTCGACCGCAGGCTCGACGATGGTTTTGCGGGTGTGCAGCTCTGCGCTCACTACGGCAAGCGCTATCTCGACGACCAGGTCTTCTCGAGCTTTTTCGAGCACCTGAACGAACGCCATGTCACCGTTTACGTGCACCATGTTCCCGTGCCGGTCGAGAACGAGTCGCTTCTCGCGTACGACAACCTTCGCCGCTCTTATGGCCGCTGCGTCGACCAAACTACGGCGATCGGCCGAGAGATCTTTGGTGATTTCTTTGAGCGCTACCCCAATATCAAGATGGTCCACTCCATGCTCGGCGGCGCATACTTTGCGTTCAAGGAGATGCTGCTGCCTCATGGCCCCAAGCGCCCTGATGCTTCTGGCCGTTTTCAGGTCGATACCGAGACCGTTTCCAGGCACCTCGAGAACAACATCTATTTCGACATGTCCCATGCTCAGCCTTGGGGCAAGACACTCCTCGCCTGTGCGGTTGACGTGCTGGGTGCAGACCATATTGTTTTTGGCACGAGCTATCCCGTTAAACGCGAGTGGCTCACCGAGGGTGTCGCCTGCGTTCGCGCTGCAAATCTGAGCGATACAGACAGCGACCTTGTGCTTGGCGGTACAGCGCAGCAACTGTACGGTGTCGAGTGAGCGGCAATCAGAGGGGAGTATCTGCCATGGACGAAGGAGAGATGAGGGCTGGGGCCGCTCGTGTGGCCATCGATCTTGGGGACGTGTTGCCGTTCGACGGTTTCGACGAACTCCGTCATGAGGTCTTCGCCCGTGCCCTTATCATCGAGGGAACGGGGCGACGCGCCTGCGTCCTTTCGCTTGAGGTCACCTCGATCGCTCCGGCTCTACTCGCCGATCTGCGTGAGATTGTTGAGGATGCCGCCAATTGCAGCGGTGCTTATTCTTGGGTGGTTCCTACCCACACGTTTTCCATGCCTCACGTCCGCACTCCCGGGCATCTTGCCGACGATGCTACCCGCAATCGCAACGAGCGCTATCGCGCAGCACTCGTCGCTGCCGCCCGCACGGCTGTCGAGCGCGCTGTTGCGGGCATTCGCTCCGTCACTCTCGCCACTGTGGAGGGCGAATGCCCCGTGAACGTTAATCGCGACATCGAGACGCCTGCCGGCTGGTGGTTGGGCTCGAATCCCAGGGGGTTTGCCGACCACACGATGCCCGTACTCGCCATAAGGGATGCCGGGGGCGAGTATGTTGCCGTGCTCGCGACGGCGGACGTTCAGTCCTCCGTGCTCGACGGGTCGCGCGACTCCGAGGGGAGGCGCATGGCGAGCGGAGACCTCTTTGGTTTTGCCGCCATGTCACTCGAGCGCGAGCTGGGCGGCGTTGCCCTGTTGCTGCCAGGCGCCGCGGGCGACCAAAGTCCGGCGGAGCGCGCCATGAACGTCATGTTCGATGCGGCCGGCGTTAAGCAGACGGTCGATGCCCATGAGGACGGATACCGCATGCTGCACCAGCAGGGGCAGGCCTTGGGCGATGCTTTAATCGAGACCGCTCGCATGGCGCGTGAGGATGACGCTACCGGCATCGATGCCCGCACGGTCGACGTTCTCCTGCCCGCTCAGACACGCGCCGATTTTCACTCTTTGGCTCCGCACCGAACGTATGAGTTTCATGCCGCTGGCGAGCAGCGCACGAGGGTCTATCTGCTCCGACTGGGAAACGTCGAGCTTGTCGGCGTACAACCCGAGGTCTCGAGTGCATTCGGCGCCACTGTGCGCGCCGCTCGGTCCGGCTCTGTGTTCTTTGCCACGCTCGTCAACGGCGGACAGAAGTACCTACCGGCTCCCGACGCGTACGAAAAGATCACCTATGAGGCCATGAACTCCGGTTTTGCCGCCGGATCCCATGAGCGCCTCGTCGAAATCATCATTGCCGCCTTGAATGCGGCGTGACACAGAAGGAGAACGTGCATGAACATTGGACACGCGCGCCGCAAAATCACCCCACAGGGCGACATCTACCTGATTGGCTACCGCAATCTTCCCAACCGTCTTGAACCTGCGACGGGCGTCCATGACGACGTCTTCGCCAACGCCATTCTCTTCCAGCAAGGCGAACGTGAAGTGTTTCTCTTTAATGCCGATGTCCTCGAGTTCGAGGAAAGCATGGCCGAGGAAGTCAAGACAATGCTCGCCGAGCGCTACGGCATTGACCGTGATTGCGTCCTGCTCTCGGCGACGCACGACCATACTTCAATCGTCGCTTACCACCGCAGCTGGTGGACGGGAAAGTTCGACGAGAACTACTACCGCTGGTTCCTCGATACCATTTGCCAATGCTTTGAGGAGTGCCGCGCCAACGCACAGCCCGCGATTTGTCGCTTGGGCAAGCGGGTCATCACCGGTTTCTACGACAACCGCATCATCCCAGGTGAACTCGCCGACAATGAGGTCATTGTCGTATCGTTCTTCGATACCGAAGGCAAGCCATTTGCGGGCTTTGTGAACTGGGCGGTGCATTCCGCTTGCGTCGGACCCGACTGCACGGAGCTCACGAGCGAACTCGCCGGTCTCACCGGCAAAAAGCTCGCTCAGAGTCTTGGTTACTATCCGGCCATGGTCGTCGGTGCTGCTGGCGACTGTAGCGACCGCAATTTTCGCCAGGGACGCGGCATTCCCGAGGTCGAGCGCGTTTCGACCGGTCTTGCCGAGGCGATTTCCCAGATCAAGCTCGATCGCGAGGTCGTTCTCGACCGCATCGAGCCTCAGACGTTCTATCACACCGTTGCCCATGACGACTTTTCGCTCACGCTTAAGTGTGCCGTCATCAGTTTGGGCGGCCTGCATCTCTTTGTGTTCCCGAGTGAGCTCGGCAGCGACTTGGGTATTCGCATGAAGCGCGAATGCCCGGTCGAGGGAATAGTTTGCGGTTACACCAACGGCTATTTCGAGTATTTCCTTCCGGCACGCGAGTACGGCCTCTCCTTTGAGACCGAGCGTACTCAGATTCCCCAGGGCGAACCGGAACGTCTGTGTGACAAGTTCTGCCAGACGACGAGACTTCTCGGCGCAGCAGATTCGCGTTTGTAGACCTGATTGCGTGACATGGGCCAATGAGGCTCGCCGCCATGTGATCGGCATCTTCCATCTTCTCTGCCGTTTCGCATCCCGGGCGTACGTGCGTCCGCGGATTTCAAAGGGGGAAGTGGGTTCCTTGCCCTCCCACGTCGACTACGGAGGCATGAAATCGATGCTATACCCCGCTCAGAAAAAGGAGAATTCCATGAAATACCAGAAGCTTTGCGATGAAATCATCACAAAGGTCGGTGGTCGAGACAATGTGTTAGACGTGAGCCACTGCATTACGCGTCTCCGCTTCCACCTCAAGGATGAATCGCTCGCCCAGACCAATGAGCTTAAGGCGACGAAGGGCGTCGTTGACGTCATCCAGGCCGGCGGACAGTATCAGGTCGTGATTGGTGCCACTGTCGAGGCCGTCTACAACGACCTTGTTCAGATTGGCGGGTTCGACTCCAAACCCGCACTCGATATCGATGAAGGCGACGACGTCAAAAAGGGCGATCCATTTTCGCGTCTGCTGGCCATCATCTCCGAGATTCTGCAACCGGTTCTTGGCGTGCTTATGGCCGGTGGCTTTATCAAGTCGATGCTCGCGCTCTGCACGGTTGCCGGTTGGCTTGCCAAGGACAGCAATACGTATGTGACGCTCTCGGCAATCGGAGATTCGGTCTTCTATTACTTTCCGCTAATCATTGGCTGGACGTCGGCCAAGAAGTTCGGACTTAAGCCCGTTATGGGAATGGCGCTCGGCGGTATCCTCGTCTATCCGACGCTCGTTGCCCTTATGGGCGGAGATCCGCTCTACACGCTCGGCGCCGGTACGGTCTTCGAGTCCAATGTCTACGGTGATATTTTTGGCATCCCGCTGATCATGCAGAATTACTCATCGACGATTCTGCCTGCGATCTTTATCGTCTGGATTGCCTCCAAGGTGCACAAGGCCCTTTCTAACGCGCTGCCCGCGCTTGTGAGCTCGTTCTTCTCCAACATCCTGACGCTCCTCATTTGCGGCATCCTTGGCCTGCTTGTGGTCGGTCCGGTCATGACGGTCCTCTCCAACATCGTTGCCCAGATCATTCTGATGCTCATCAACTTCCAACCCGCCATCGCCGGCTTCGTCATCGGCACGTTCTGGAGCCTGCTCGTCATGTTCGGCCTGCACTGGGGCATCATCCCGCTGTGGTTCCTCGATGTCGCAACCTACGGCTATGACCTCATTAACCCGCTCGTGTATGCAGGCGGTTGTGCCATCGCCGGCGCTGTGCTTGGCATGATCATCCGAACCAAGGACTCCGAGGAAAATGCTGCCGTCAACATTCCCGCCCTTGTCTCTTCGATTTTCGGTGTCAACGAGCCTGCGCTTTACGCCATCTTGCTGCCGCGTAAGCGCCTTATGTGGGCAACCTTTATTTCCGCTGGTGTAGGCGGCGCCATTGCCGGCCTCATGGGTGCCAAGCTCTATGCCTTCGGCGCCTCCGGCCCGCTCGGTTTCCCGAGCTTTATTAACCCTGCCGGCATCGACACGGGCTTTATCGGCCTTGTCATCTCCGGTGTGGTCGCTTTCGTTCTGGCTCTTGTCGCCGCTATGGTGATCGGTACCAAGAAGGACGAGGGCGGTAAGGCACTCAACATCTCGGTGGACTAGTCTTTCTGCGCACTTTGATTAAATATGCCTCGGACGGCGACGTGCTGCCCGAGGCATATTTGTGTTTCGTGCCGCTGTCATCGTGTTTGCGGTCACAAGTCTGCGGTTGTGGAGCAGCGGGGATTATGACGGTCGTGCCGCGATGGAAGACGCACGGTCGCCCTGCAGGAGCTGACGGTAGGGGAGGAAGCCAATGAACGAGACGACCGCCTGCGAGTGCGCGGCGTTTCGCTTGAGGTAGAGCCTGACCTCGGAGGTCGTCGCGGGCTCGAGCGGCACCAGGGCTACCTTTCCGCTGGCGAGCGATTCCGTCGGCTTGCGCATGAGGAATGAGACGCCGGCGCCGCGCGCGACAAGGGAGATGATGTTCTCGGCTCGTTTGCCGGTGAACGTAACACGTGGGCCAAATCCAGCTTCGCGACAAAGGGAAAGGACGAGCTCGCTTACGAACGAGCCTTGGGGAAGCATGAGGAAATTCTCGTCGATAAGGTCGCCTATCTCGACGGTGTCACGTTCGGCGAGCGGATGGTCGAGTGGAAGGACGGCCACGAGCCGGTCGGTCGTAAAGGGAATCTTTTTGAACTCCGGCTCGATGGCGCCGCCGTCACGGATGAAGGCCAGGTCAATGTCCTCGTGCAGGAGCATGCGCTTGAGTGTGTCGCCCTCGCCCTCGATGAGCTCAACAGAATATGAGGGGTTCGCCTGCTGAAAATCGATGACGGCGTCCGTGATCCCATAAGGGGCCATAATGGGGATAGAACCTACGATGAGGTGCTCGAGCGGCTCACCTGCGCCTATTTGAATGGCGGCAAGATAGCGGTGCTGAAGCGTCGCAATTTTTTGCGCATAGGGGAGGAGCGCTTCACCTTGCGCGGTGAGTGTTACGTGGCGCTGGCTTCGATCGATGAGCTTGCAGCCGAGTTCGTGCTCCATTGCCATGATGTGCTTGGAGAGGGTTGATTGCGACATGAAAAGCAGTTCCGCCGCATCAAGAAACGTGCGTGACTGCGCTAAGATGGCGAATTCGCCAAAGCGGCTGATATCCATAGGGAGGCCTCCGGTACCCTCATTTTGGCAGGTGGCCTAAACCACGACGCCATTGCAGTGGTCGATTTCGTGCTGGATGATCTCGGCGGTGTAGCCCGAGAAGTTTTTGATGCGGTGAACGAAGTTCTCGTCCAAATACTCAACCTTAATGCGGCGATAGCGGGTACAGGGACGCTCGCCGATCAGCGAGAGGCATCCTTCGCTCGTCTGATAGGCATTGACCTGCTCAATAATTTGAGGGTTGTACATCAGGAGTGTCCTGTTGCCGTCCTTTACGCAGATGATGCGTTTGCGCACGCCGATCATGTTGGCGGCGAGGCCCACGCACTCGCGCTCATGCTCGTGGAGTGTATCTAGGAGATCCTGCCCGGTCGCGGCGTCTTCGAGGCCGGCGTCTTCGGAGGGCAGGCGTAAAAAGAACTCGGACTTCATGATTGGTTTAATCATGGCGGGCTCCTCATGTCTTATGCTTTCGTGGACTTTTAATAATAGCGCGGAAGGAAAGCCATGCGTCCGCGTTACAATCTTTCGATGTTGGACCATGTTGCCAGATTCGTCGTGTACGGCGTCTGGCGTAAGTCTAGGGCTCATTTTTCGCCCTGGACCGTTCCTCTGGGGCGATGCGACTGTCGTTCCAAGAGGAAGGAAATGCATGGGGAGCAAATCTCAGCAACAAGTTCAAGTAACGCCATCGGCCTCTGCGGCGATTCTCGTCGTAATGTATATTGCAGCCTTTGTTGCCGCGTTTAACGAGAACATCATTAACGTGGCGTTGCACGACATTATGGCAGCCTTTTCGGTGAGTGCCACCACGGCACAGTGGCTCGTCTCGGGCTACATGATCGTGACGTCGATTTTTACGGCCATCATGGCCTTCCTGTCCGGCCGTTTCTCGACGCGCAAGCTGCTGTTTTTCGCATGCGGATGCATGGTCGCCGGCGAAGTCCTGTGCCTGGTCGCTCCGTCGTTTAGCGTTTTGCTGCCAAGTCGTATTTTGCAGGCTGCGGGATCGGGCATCTTGTTCCCGCTCATGATGAACGTGGTGCTGTCTTGCGCCCCGCGCGAGAAGCTCGGTCTGTATCTGAGCCTGGGCGGCGCATGCATTACGCTAGGACCGGCGTTTGGACCCGTGATTAGCGGTCTTATGTGCACGTTATTTGGCTGGAGGGCGGTGTTCGTAGTGCCGCTGGTGGGCGGCATTGCGGTCGCTGCGGCGGGCGTAAAGCATGTCCAGAATGTCGGAGAGCGCTCGAACACCACGCTTGACATTCTGTCGGTTGTTTTGCTCGCTGCCGGCATTACGGCGTTTGTGTATTCCGTGGGTGAGTTCTCGACCAATCTGATTGCCGGTGTCGTGGCGCTTTTCGCTGCCGTTGTGCTGCTCGGCCTGTTTGCGGCCCGTCAGCTCAAGCTCGAGCATCCGGTGCTTAACGTGCGTCCCATGGCGAGCGTTCGCTTTTGGCCTGCGTGCCTGCTTGTGGTGGTGTCGATGATGACGACGTTCTCGATGAGTGTTTTGTTGCCGCTCTATTTTGAAGGTGCCTACGGCATGACCGCACTTGTTGCGGGCCTGCTCATTTTGCCGGCGATTGCCTGCAACGCCGTGACCTCGATTGTGGGCGGACGCGTGATGGATGCCCGTGGCGCATGGCCGCTGCTGCCGGTCGGCTTTGCCCTGATTGCCGTGGGGCAGACTGCAATCTCGATGACGGCGGCAAGCATGAACATCGGCGTCGTCGTGGCGCTGACCGTTGTGGTGTATGCCGGAGTCGGTTTGGTGCTGAGCCCCTCGCAAACGGCCGGCTTGGAGACGCTGCCTGCCGCTGAACATCCTCACGGAACGGCATTGCTTAACACGTGGAACATGATTGCCGCATCGTTTGGCCCGTCGCTGTTTATCGGCCTGCTCTCGAGTTCTGCGGCGACTGCCGGCGCGGCTGGCGTTGCGACCGACGTTGCCCAGGCGATTGGATTTGCAACTGCGGTGCGTGTGGCGGCTGTGATTGCCGTGGTCGGGTTCGTGGCGTCGCTGGTGTACGCTCATCGCGAGTCGCACATGTCGCATTAATGTGTGCACATAGATTCTGCAGCTAGATTGGAAGGCGACACCATAAACTAATGGGCGTTTGCCGAGAGGCATGAATGTTTAAAGCGCAAAGAGTGCGCGACGGGCCCCGCGAATGGGGCGATGATGCCCGAGAGGGCCAAGAAGGAGTCTCATGTCTGAGAGCGAAGAGATCATGAACGAGACCGAGAACGAGACCATGGCTGCCGAGGTTGAGGCAGTCGAGACCGTGGAGACCGAAGCTGCCGAGGTTGAGGCTGCTGACGAGGTTTCCGCCGAGGAGGAGGCCGAGGTTGTCGAGGCCGCCGTTGATTACGATGACGAAGAGCTGATGGACAAGATGCAGAAGGCCGCCCGCCTGCTGCGTAGCCGTCGCTTTGCTATTTCCAAGGAGGAGGAGGCCAAGGCCGAGCGCATGGCGAACATCGAGCGCGCCATCAAGCTTCTTGACCTCAAGCCCAAGATGGAGCAGAAGGAAATGTCCGACCTGCTGGGCATGCGCCTTCGTGAGCTCGATGGCCTGATGGCCGAGGCCGAGGCTGCCGATCTGGTCGGCCGCATCGACGACGCCGAGGGCGATATGCGCAAGATCGTTGTCTTCGCTGCCGAGGATGCCGCTGAGGGTCTGGTCGAGCTTGCCAACAAGAAGGAGAAGCTCCTGCCCGAGCTTTCTTACGAGGAGGCCACCGAGCTGATGGCCGCTCTCGATAAGGTTATCGCTCCGCTCGTCGCCATGGGCCTGGACGAGGACCGCGGTCCTCGCGGCGGCCGTGACGACCGCGGTGGCCGTGGCGGCGACCGTGGCGGTCGCGGCGGCTTTGGCGATCGCGGTGGCCGTGGCGGTGACCGTGGCGGTCGCGGTGGCGATCGTGGCGGCCGTGGCGGTTTTGGTGACCGTGGCGGCGACCGTGGCGGTCGCGGCGGCTTCGGCGGCAACCGTGGTGGCTATGGCGATCGCGGTGGCAACCGTGGCGGCTTCGGCGGCAACCGTGGTAACGACCGCGGCGGTCGCGGTGGCGATCGTGGCGGCCGCAACGGCGGCGGCTTCCGCGGCAACCGCTTCTAATTGGGTTACGCGGTTTTACCAAACCGCGTAACCAGTTGACGCTGTAAACCCGTCAGAGCGGCAATCTGCCTTTCAGCTTCGGCGGCATGACCAAAAGGTCAATGCCGCCTCGCTTCAAGGCACCTTGCTCGCTCTGGCGGGTTTTCGCTGTCGGTGTCAAAACATCGGCGTCGCCTTGATTCAAACCTGCCAAAAAGGTAGTCGTTGGGGACGTTCTTGTTCGAGTGGTCGTTTAAGAACGTCCCCAACGACTACATAGCATGAGAGTGGATAATCTCCCGGTTTGAGCCCATATTCATGCTCAAGGTGGGAGATTGTCCACTCTCGTTTTGTTTGTTGATTTCGATGCCTACATTTGTAGGAATAGTTCGTGGAGGCGGGTGTCTTCGTCGAGTTCGGGGTGGAAGGTTACGCCGAGCTGGTTGCCCTGACGGGCGGCGACGATACGGCCGTCGACTTTTGCTAAGACCTTGGCGTCGCCGTGGACCTCGACGATGCGGGGCGCGCGGATGAACGTCAGCGGCACTTCACCGTCGATGCCGGCTACCTGCCCCTTGGTTCGAAAGCTGCCGAGCTGCCTGCCGTAGGCATTGCGCTCGACAAGTACATCCATGGTTGCCAGGCGCGGCGTGCCCTTATCGTCGTGGGCGGCAAGGTCGTGAGCCAGTAGAATCAGGCCGGCGCAGGTGCCCAGGACGGGCATGCCTTCAGCGATACGGGCACGAAGCTCCTCGAGCATGCCCAACTCATCAAGCAGCTTCCCTTGAACGGTAGACTCGCCGCCGGGAAGTACCAGACGGTCAAAGTCCTGCTTCAAATCAGCCGCCTGTCTCAGCTCAATACAACGTGCGCCCAGTTCGGATAGCCTTGCCTCGTGCTCGGCAAAAGCGCCTTGGACCGCCAGCACGGCGACCGTTTGGTCTGTATAATCGCTCATGTGCGATCCTTTCTGCTGGACTAGCGCCCGCGCTCCTCCATGATGATCTCGATTTCGTCGGCGTTGATGCCCACCATGGCCTCGCCCAGGTCCTCCGAAAGCTCGGCGATGAGTTTGGCATCGGTGAAGTTTGCCACGGCCTTGACGATGGCGGCTGCGCGCTTGGCGGGGTCGCCGCTCTTAAAGATGCCCGAGCCGACAAAGACGCCTTCGGCGCCCAGCTGCATCATCAGCGCGGCGTCGGCGGGGGTCGCTACGCCGCCGGCGGCAAAGTTCACGACGGGAAGCTTACCCGTGGCATGGACCTCGCGCACCAGCTCGACCGGAACCTGCAGTTGCTTGGCTGCCTCAAAGAGCTCGTCGTCGCGCAGGGCAACAACGTCACGGATCTGCTTTTGGATCTTGCGCATGTGACGCACGGCCTGAACGACGTCGCCTGTACCCGGCTCACCCTTGGTGCGAATCATCGTGGCGCCCTCGGCAACACGGCGCAGCGCCTCGCCCAGATCGCGGGCGCCGCAGACAAACGGCACGTTAAACTGGGTCTTGTCGATGTGATAGACGTCATCGGCAGGGGAGAGAACCTCGGACTCGTCGATGTAATCGATCTCGATGGCCTGCAGGACCTGCGCCTCGACGATGTGACCGATGCGGCACTTGGCCATGACGGGGATGGAGACGGCCTCTTGGATGCCCTTGATCATCTTGGGGTCGCTCATGCGCGAGACGCCGCCTGCGGCGCGGATGTCGGCCGGAATGCGCTCGAGTGCCATGACGGCGCAGGCGCCCGCCTCCTCGGCGATGCGTGCCTGCTCGGGCGTGGTGACGTCCATGATGACGCCGCCCTTGAGCATCTGCGCGAGCTCGCGATTGAGTTTGACGCGATCGGCCTTGCTGGTCTGTTCTGCCATGGTTGCTCCCTTGGTTGGCATGTGCATTGCTTGACGGAACATCCTATCGGGGGGCTGGATATGGCAAAATACTCAGTTTTCGAGATAATAATAAGGTCAGCATAATACCAGATTGAACGGCTCGATAAGGTCAGGTGGCAAACTCATGCTTGACTACAATTTGGAAAAACGTGGCGAGGCATCGCTTTATGAGTATGTTTACCAGCAAATTCGAGATGATATTGTTGCTGGACGTATTGCGGCGGGGGAGCATCTTCCGTCTAAGCGTGCCTTTGCCAGTCATCTGGGAATCAGTGTCATTACCATCGAGAATGCATATAGCCAGTTACTCGCTGAGGGCTATATTTGCTCAATGCCGCGTCGTGGCTACTACGCTTGCGAGCTTCCGGATGCACCGGTTTTGGCTTCGGCTGCGGAGGGCATCGACAGAGATGCCGTTTCTGTGGGTCCCAGCGCGCATGATGTCAACGGACAGGTTGAGCTGTTCGATGCACTTTCTCCTTCTGCTTTGGAGGCGGCGCGGCTTTGGCAAAGTGCGCTACGGGCGACGCTGGCATCCGAAGACGAACGCGAAATCTTTTCGCCCGCACCGGCGCAGGGCACCGCTCGGCTGCGACGCGCAATTGCTCACCATCTGCGCGGGACAAGGGGTATGAATGTCGACCCCAACAATATCGTTATCGGCGCGGGCGCCCAGCTGCTCGATACCATGTTGGTTCAGTTGCTTGGAGCCGACAAGGTGTATGCCGTTGAGGATCCGGGCTATTTGCGTCTGACGCGCATCTATCAGGCTATGGGTTGCGAAGTTCGACATATCCCGTTGGATGATGACGGTGTGGACCTGAGCGCTCTGCAGAAAACTGGGACCGATGTCCTTCACCTGATGCCGTCCCATCAGTATCCCACCGGTCTTGTGACGAGCATTGCGCGTCGCTATGCGCTGCTGAGCTGGGCCGCCGAGCGACCAGGTCGATATCTCATCGAAGATGACTTTGATTGTGAGTTTCGCCTTGCCGGGAAGCCGATTCCCGCGCTCGCGTCGATCGATGCCGCCCAGTCGGTTATCTACACCAATACGTTTTCGAAGAGCCTTTCATCGGCGTTGCGTTTGGCGTACATGGTGTTGCCCGATGAGCTAATGGAGCGGTTTAGGCGCAACCTTGGTTTCTACGCCTCGTCGGTGAGCTCTGTTGACCAGATCGCTTTGGCGCGTTTGCTGGAATCGGGCGATTACGAGCGACATGTGAACCGCGTGCGCGTTCGTGCTCGCGAGGCGCGTGATGGCCTAGCGGCGCTTGTACGGAAAGCGTTTCCGGCAGGGAAGGTCTCGATTGAGCATGCAGACGCGGGCCTTTACTGTGCCGTTGCCCTGGCCGAGGACAAGGCGGGGGAGAGTTTCGCGAAGGCTCTCGCTGACGCTCGTATTTCCTATGTCAATATCGCCGATTGCCTGTGGACGGGTGATCGGGCATCGACTAAGAACGCTCCATCTCGCGTCCTCATTCAATACGACGACCTGAGCCCTCAGTCGCTCATCGTTCTTCAAGAACGGCTGCAATAAGCCCACGAAAAAGGCCCGAACCATGCGGTCCGGGCCTCATCGAGCTAGAGGTTATGTCTCAAGCGATTGGCTTAGCCAAAGTAGCGCTTGAGCAGGCCGGCGAAAGCCTTGCCGTGGCGGGCCTCATCGCGAGCCATCTCGTGCACGGTGTCGTGGATGGCATCGAGGCCAGCGGCCTTGGCGCGCTTAGCAAGATCGGTCTTGCCGGCGGTGGCGCCGTTCTCGGCCTCAACGCGCATCTCGAGGTTCTTCTTGGTGGAGTCGGTCACGACCTCGCCCAGGAGCTCAGCGAACTTGGCGGCGTGCTCGGCCTCCTCGTGGGCAGCCTTCTCCCAGTACAGGCCGATCTCGGGATAACCCTCGCGATGGGCGACGCGAGCCATGGCCAGGTACATACCGACCTCGGAGCACTCGCCCTCAAAGTTGGCGCGCAGGTCGGCAACGATGTCCTCGGAGACGCCCTCCATCTTGGCGACGCCCACGACGTGCTCGGCAGCCCACTCGAGCTGACCCTCCTCCTGCTTCAGGAAGCGAGAACCGGGAACGCCGCACTGGGGGCACTTGAAGTCCTCGGGCAGCTGGTCGCCGTCGAACTCTTCCACATAACCGCAAACGGGGCAAACAAACTTCATGATTCGATCCTTTCGATCGATGGCGATTGTGCGCTCGTCCGGTCCCGTAAGGGCCCTCTCCGGACGTGCGTCTTGACGAGTTCTATTATCCATAAATGCAACCAAATGTGAAGCCTATTAGGAATGATTTTTAATAAAACAATTTCGAGATATGAAGATGTTGATTGATTAACGATTGGGAGGCCGTCTGCGATCTTTGCTGAGTACAATCGGGCGAGCAAATGTTGACCTATCAACAAATGAAGGAGTTTCCTTTATGCATCTAGCCCGTCGTGCCTGGTGCCGAACATATCAGACGGTTTTTCGCATTGCATTGCCGATCCTGCCCTATACCGAGCCGCGCATTTTAGAGCATGCCGAGGATGTGCCCGCGGTGCTTCAAAAGCGCTCGATCCAGAAGGTCCTTATCGTGACGGATCCCGGCATTGCCCGTCTGGGGCTCACGGCACCGCTCGAGGCGGCGCTCGCATCCAGGGGGATTGGCGTTACGGTCTATGCCGAAACGCGTGCAAACCCCACGGTTTCAAACGTGGAGGAAGCGGCGTCCCTGTATCGAGAGAGTGCCTGCCGGGCCATTATCGGCTTTGGCGGAGGATCAGCCATGGACTGCGCCAAGGGCGTGGGCGCACGCATTGCGCAGCCAAACAAGCCCATCAACAAGATGCGCGGCCTGCTGCGGATTCATCGTCGCCTGCCGCTGCTCATCGCCGTTCCCACTACCGCCGGTACGGGAAGCGAGGTCACGCTTGCGGCGGTAATTACCGATGACGAGACGCACTACAAGTATCCCATTAACGACTTTGTGCTTATCCCGCGCTTTGCGGTGCACGACCCCGAGTTTGCGCGCGGCCTGCCCGCCTCCATTACGGGGCAGACGGGCATGGACGCCCTGACGCATGCCGTCGAGGCCTTTGTCGGGCGAAGCACCACGTCCTATACGCGCAAGATGGCGCGACAGGCGGTTCAGCTCATCCACGGCAATTTGCTCGAGGCCTATGAGCATGGCGACGACATGCGTGCGCGCCGCAATATGCTTTCGGCGGCGTATAAGGCGGGCGTTGCGTTTACCCGCTCCTATGTCGGATATGTGCATGCCATTGCACACAGCCTGGGCGGCCGATACGGAATTCCGCACGGTTTGGCCAACGCTATCATCCTGCCGCATATGCTTCGCGCCTATGGTGACGCCGCCGCCCCCAAGCTTGCCGATCTGGCTCGCATGGCGGGCATTGCGCCGGCTACCGCGCAGGACAGTCTTGCGGCCGAGGCCTTTATCGATTGGGTCGACCGCATGAACGAGGCCCTGGGAATCCCCAAATATGTCTCGGGTATTCGCCGCTCCGATATTCCGCAAATGGCGGCCCATGCCGATGCCGAGGCCAATCCGCTATACCCCGTTCCACTTTTGATGGACCGTTTGGAGCTCGAGCGTATGTACGAGGTCGTCGCGGGTGGTATGTTTGAGGACGAGAACTAGGAGGTTGCCATGAACACCGAGGAAATTGCGCGCATCGTCGGCGATCAGCGCACCTACTTTAAGACGCACGCCACGTTTGATGTCGATGCTCGGCGTCGTGCGCTCGTGAGTTTACGCGATGCGGTACGGGCCCACGAGGCCGATATCGCCCATGCGCTCAAGACCGATTTGGGAAAGTCGCATGACGAGGCCTATATGTGCGAGATCGGCACGTCGCTTTCCGAGATTCGACATCAGATTGCGCATGTGGCTCGATGGAGTCGCCCGCGTCTGCGTCCGTGTGACCTCGCCAACGCCGTGAGTGTGTGCAAGACGCAGGCCGTGCCCTATGGCGTCACACTCATCATGGCTCCGTGGAACTACCCGTTTTTGCTGACGCTCGAGCCACTCGCCGGCGCCCTTGCCGCGGGCAATACCGTGGTCATCAAGCCGAGCGCATATGCTCCGGCATCGAGCGCGGTGCTCAAGCAAATCTGTGAAGAGGCATTTGATTCGCGCCTGGTGACGGTTGTCGAGGGCGGGCGCGCCGAGAACGAAGCGCTGCTCGATGAGCACTGGGACAAGATCTTCTTTACCGGTAGCGTTCCGGTCGGCAAGCTCGTCATGGAGCGTGCAAGTAAAAACCTTACGCCCGTGACGCTTGAGCTGGGCGGAAAGAGTCCCTGCATCGTGGATGCGACGGCAAACCTGAAGGTCGCGGCGCGGCGTATCGCCTTTGGTAAATGGCTCAACGTGGGGCAAACCTGTGTAGCGCCCGACTACCTGCTGGTCGATGCGCGCGTGCACGACGAGCTGCTGGACCTTATCAAGGAGGAGGCCCGCCGTATGTTTGGCGAGCATCCGCTCGATAACGAGGATTACGGGCATATCGTCAACGCCAAGCATTTTGCGCGCGTACGCGGGCTGATCGACCCCGATAAGGTTGTGCTTGGAGGCACGGCGCGCGAGTCGTCGCTCAAGATCGAGCCGACGATTTTGGACGGCGTGACCCCCGATGACGCCGTGATGCAGGAGGAGATCTTCGGCCCCATTTTGCCGGTGCTGACGTTTGAGAGCCTAGACGAGGCCGAGACGTTTATTACAGATCGTCCGACGCCGCTGGCTCTGTATATCTTTAGCCAGGATCGCGCAGTTCAGCAGCGCTTTGTGCGTTACGTGCCCTTTGGCGGCGGCTGTGTCAACGACACGATCATGCACTTGGCTACGAGCCATATGGGCTTTGGCGGCATGGGCGCGAGCGGTATGGGGCAGTACCATGGACACGAGAGCTTCGATACGTTTAGCCACAAGAAGAGCATCGTGAACAAGGCAACGTGGTTGGACGTGCCATTCCGCTATGCTCCTTACGCAAGCTGGAAGCACAAGTTCGTGCGCATGTTTGTGCATTAGAATCAGATGGTGTAGCGACAAACGGTCGAAAAGGCGCGGGTGGGGCGAATTTGTGTCCGCACGGGCCCGTAAGCTTCTCAGTACGGTTAAGCGCCGATTTATCCGGCTGTTAGAGGAGCTGCTATGTACGAGCCTTCACGTGTTCTTCTGTCATTTCACATTGCAGGATTTCAATATGCCGACGGTGCTTTGGTCCTAGGCGATCTTAAAGCGGGCGATAAACTGACGCTGTGTGCCGAGCACGATAATCCCCATGATCCCGAGGCGGTTGCGATCTATTACGGCAAGACCAAACTTGGCTATGTTCCGGGAAACGAGGTCGGCCCGCTGTCCTTGATGATGTATTACGGCCATGAGGACGTATTTGAGGCCCGCGTGCAACAGGTTGCTCCCGAACGCAGCCCGTGGCATCAGGTGCGCGTTGGACTCTACGTGGTGGATGCTCGCTAATCGGTAAGGGAGGCGGCCATGTTTGATAACGATGATCTGTTCGATCTGACAGACGATCCGTTTGAGTGGGATCTGCTACTCGATGACGATGAGTTGGAGCAGGATCGTAAGAAGCGGCAGGGCAAGAACGCCCAGAGTGATGCGTCGAAAAAGAAAGACAAACGCCGCCGCGGACTGTTCGGCGGGCTCTTTGGATAACCGCCACATCGCTGCGTCTGTATACTTAGCACGAGTTGAACACGTTGCGAAATGAGGACAGAGACGATGATGTGGTTTACCGCCGACCTGCACCTGGGCGATACGAATATCTTGCACGACATGGATCGGCCGTTTGGCTCGGTCGAGGAGATGAATCGCAAGGTCATCGATGCCATCAATGAGTGTGTGGCTGCGGATGACCGCCTCTATATTTTGGGTGACTTTACCTATCGTTTGCCCCTGGCGGAGGCGGTGCGCCTGCGCGAGCGTATCGAATGCCAGAACGTGACGCTCATCCGTGGTAACCATGACGGCGACTGGGAAGATCCCGACGTACCGCAGATTTGGGAAGACGTGCGCGATTACCTGGAGATTGCTCCCGGCTATGCCAAGGGCCATCGTCTGGTTATGAGCCACTACCCCATGCTCAGCTGGAACGGCAAGGCACGTGGCGCCATTATGCTGCATGGGCATATCCACAGCAGGGGTGACCGCACCAACGCACGCAACCGCGATCGCGAACGTCCCATTTATCGCTACGATGTGGGCCTCGACGCCAACGACTACAAGCCCGTAAGCCGAGACCAGATCCTGAATTTCTTTGGACTGTAGCTCGCAAACCGCCACGAAGGGGACAGGCACCTTTGTGGCGGTTCTGGCGCCGTTGCCATTCTGGCAGCGGCGCCTATTTTGTCCGCGCGGCGCGGTAGAGTGTAGGCGGTTGAAATTTGCGTCCATTGAGGAGCTGCTATGAACGAGATCAAGTGCCCGCATTGCGGCGAAGTTTTTAAGGTCGATGCGTCCGGCTATGCGGATATCGTCAAGCAAGTGCGCGATGCTGAGTTCTTGCGTGACCTGGATGAGCGCGTAGCGGCGGCTCGACGCGAGGGCGAGCAGGCGCTGGAGCTTGAGCGCTCGCGTTCGTCAGCCGCTTTGCAGGAGGCAGAGTCTCAGCGCAACGCTCAGCTTGTCGAGCAGAAGAATGCTGCAGCTCAGCAGCTGGCACAAGAGGTTGCCAAGCGCGATGCTGAGCTTGCCGAGCTGCGCGCCAAGCTCGAGGGCGCTGCCACAGAGCGCGAGAGTGCAAGCCAGCGCGCGGCGGTTGAGGCCCGTGCCGATGCTCAAAAGGAAAACGCCGAGCTTCAGCGCGAAATCGATAATTTGCGTGCGCAGTTGGGGCGCAAAGATGATGAAGCCAGGCTTGCCGAGGCGGCGGCACGCAATGCTGCTCAAAACGACCTGTCCGCGCGCGACGCTCAGATTGCCGAGCTGCAGGCCAGGCTCGCCGCGGCGGACAAGGCCCAGGAGATGGCGCTTGCCGCTGCCGCGGCAGAGTCGCAGCGTGAGCTCGATGCCGCTCGCAGCGAGGCCGAGCGCGCGCTTACTGACTATCGCGCGAAGGTGCAAGAGAAGTTTTCCGCCGCAAAGGTTCAGTCCGAGCAAGAGGCCGAGGGCCTGCGTGCCCAGCTGCGCGAGCAGGAACTGATGGCAAAAATGAACCTGTCAGAGGCGGTTGCCGCGGCGGAGCGAGAGCGCGATGAGGCACGTGCCAAGCTGACGAGCGAGCTGGCGGTGCGCGATTCTCGCGAGGAGCAAGCCAAGGCGGCACACGAGCTCGAGCTTGCGCAGGCCAAGCGTGCGAGCGATGACCTGATTCGCTACAAGGATGAAGAGATTGAGCGCCTTAAGGACATGAAGGTCCGCCTGTCCACCAAGATGGTGGGCGAGTCGCTCGAGCAGCACTGCGAGACCGAGTTTAACCGTCTGCGCATGACGGCGTTTCCTAACGCGTACTTCGAGAAAGATAACGATGCGTCCGAGGGTACCAAGGGCGACTTTATCTTCCGCGAGTGCGATGCGAGCGGTAACGAGATCATCTCGATCATGTTCGAGATGAAAAACGAGAACGACGAGACTGCGACCAAGCATAAAAACGAGGACTTCTTTAAGAAACTCGATCACGATCGTCGCCAGAAAGGCTGTGAGTACGCGGTGCTCTGCACGCTGCTCGAGCCCGAGAGCGAGCTCTATAACGCAGGGATAGTCGACGTGAGCTATCGCTACGAGAAGATGTACGTGATTCGCCCACAGTTTTTCATTCCCATGATTACGCTTCTTCGCAACGCCGCTATGGGTTCGCTTCGCTATAAGCAGGAGCTGGCGGAGTACAAACAGCAGAATATCGACGTTACGAACTTCGAAGCCAAGATGGAGAAGTTCAAGAACGATTTCGGCCGCAACTACGAGATTGCGAGCCGCAAGTTCCAAACGGCAATCGATGAGATCGACAAGACGATTAGCCATCTGCAGAAAACCAAGGAGGCGTTGCTGTCCTCCGAGAACAATCTGCGCCTAGCCAACAAGAAAGCCGACGATCTTACCATTCGCAAGCTCACGTGGGGCAACAAGACCATGAAAGCGGCGTTTGACGAGGCGCGCGGGACTGCGCCAGAGACAAACGATGAGCCCGCCGAGGCGGATTCGTATGAGGTCGAGGATGCCGAGTAGGGCATAGCGTATAGTGCAAAAGCGGGGCCGCTGGCGATATTGCCAGCGGCCCCGCTTCGTTTTGTTCCAGTATGTGCGGCTAGTCCTCGAGCAGGTCTTCGATAAAGCCGACGCGGTAGTTTTTGAAGATGACCTCGCCACCGTCTTGCGTGGCGTCCAGATCGACATCGCCCATGATGCCAAAATCGTGGTCGCCATCCTCGTCAGCAAAGATCTGGTGCACGTGCCATACGTGCGCGGTCTTCTCGTCGGACTCGTCGATGGAAAACATCGCGGCGCTGCGGGCATCTCCGTCGGTGAGGATTTCCTCGTGCTGCTCGTGGTAAGCGTCGAGTGCTTTTTGCCAGCGGATCTCGCTCATGCCCCAGTCGTCGTCGAGCTCGCCCAGGTCGCGAACATGCTCGCGGGCGGCAAGGGTCACGCGGCGGAAGAGCGCGTTGCGCACCAGCAGGGTGCAGCCACGGCGGTCTGCCACGACTTCGTCGATGCCCTGCGGCGGTGCGGCGTCGAGGGCTGCCGGGTTGCCGGCGTTCTCCCACTCGTCCACCAGGCTCGAGTCCACCGAGCGCACCACAAAGCCCAGCCACGAGATAATGTCGCGCAAGCGCTCATCGCGCTTCTCGATGGGTACGGTGCGATCGAGGGAACGGTAGGCCTCGGCTAGGTAGCGCAGCAGAATGCCCTCGGAGCGGGCGATGCCGAGCTTTTGAATGTAACCCTTAAAATCGCTCGCGCTTTCCAGCATATCGCGCAGAACGCTCTTGGGAGAGAGCTGGTAGTCGTTTGCCCAGGGCACTTCCTGGCAGTACTTGTCAAAGGCGGCGTCGAGCAAATCCTCGAGCGGCTTTTCGTACGTGACGTCTTGGATGCGTTCCAGACGCTCCTCATAGTCGACGCCGTCGGCCTTCATCTCGGCCATGGCGCGATCGCGTGCGGCGCGCTCCTGTGCGCGCAGCACCTGCTTGGGATCCTCGAGCGTAGCCTCGACCATCGAGATCAGATCCATGGTATAGGTCTCACTCTCGGGGTCGAGCAGCTCCAACGCGGCAAGCAAGAACGGTGAGAGCGGCTGATCGAGGGCAAAGTCCTCGGGCAGGTCGACCGTCAGCGCGTAGTCGATGTCCGGCGCGGCGTCAGCCGGAGCGTCGGGTGCGGGCGGCACCTCGGTGCGCACGACGACGCCGGAGTCGATGAGCGTTGCGAAGATCTCGTCGGCGCGAACCTCGAGCTTGGCCTTTTCCTCGGGGGTTTGCAAGCTCGTCTCGATGAGGTCGTGTACGCGGGCTCGGGCATCGCCGCCCTGCTCGACCACGCTAATCACCATGGAGTGTGTGATGCGCAGGCGCGGCTTGAGCGTCTCGGGCTGCGTCTCGATCAGGCGCTCAAAGGTCTGCTTGTTCCAGGTGACAAAGCCCTCGGGGGCCTTCTTCTTTTTAATCTTGCGGAGCTTCTTGGGGTCGTCGCCCGCCTTGGCCATGAGCTTGGCGTTCTCGATCTCGTGCTCCGGTGCCTCGGCGATGACCATGCCCTCGGTATCGAAGCCCGAACGGCCGGCGCGACCGGCAATCTGATGGAACTCGCGGGCGCGCAGACGACGCATCTTGTAGCCATCGAACTTGGTGAGCGCGGTGAGCACCACGGTGTGGATGGGTACGTTGATGCCGACGCCGAGCGTATCGGTGCCGCAGATGACGGGCAACAGGCCCTGCTGTGCCAAGCGCTCGACCAGCAGACGATAGCGCGGCAACATGCCGGCATGGTGCACGCCGACGCCGCATCCAAGCAGACGTTTGAGAATCTTGCCAAAGGCCGTCGAGAAGCTCGTCCCCTTTGCCGCGTCTTTGATGGCTTCGCGCTGCTCCTTGCTGGCGATGCCAAAATTGGCGAGCGATTGTGCCGTCGCAAGTGCGGCATCCTGGCTAAAGTGCACGATATAGAGCGGGGCCTCGCCGCGACGCATCGCGAGCTCGACGGTGCCCTCGAGCGAGGTCGTCACGTAGTCGTAGCTCAGCGGCACGGGGCGTGGGGCATCGACGACCAAGTCACAGGTAGCGCCGGTGTGCTCCTCGAGTGAGGCGGCGATGGCGGTGACATCGCCGAGCGTGGCGCTCATGAGCATAAACTGCGTGTGGGGCAGGGTGAGCAGCGGCACCTGCCAGGCCCAGCCGCGGTCGGGGTCGGCAAAGTAGTGGAACTCGTCCATGGCGACGCAGCCCACGTCGGCGTCCTCGCCTTCGCGCAGTGCATCGTTGGCAAGGATTTCGGCCGTGCAGCAGATGACGGGCGCCTTGGTGTTGATATGCGTATCGCCGGTGATCATACCGACGTTATCGCGGCCGAGCACCTGTACCAGATCGAAAAACTTTTCACTGACCAAGGCCTTGATGGGGGCCGTGTAATAGCAACGTTTGCCCTGCGCCATGCCCATAAAGAGCATGCCCAGCGCGACGAGCGATTTACCCGATCCGGTCGGTGTGCCTAAAATGACGTGATCGCCGGCAGCCAGGTCCATGAGGGCCTCTTCTTGGTGGTCCCACAGCTCAATGCCGCGATCGCTCGTCCATTCAAAGAAGCGTTCGAAGGCTTGATCGGCCGTGAGCCATGGCTCGGGCTCGCTGCCGTCCTCGGGCTCCCACCAGGTGGGGGAGAGTGCGCCGAGCGAGCCAAACTCGGCCTCGGTTCCCGTGCCGCCCGAGAATGAGCTGGCGGCCCCGGCACCGGAAACGGTGCTGGCGGCGGTATCTGTCGTGGTCTGTGCCATGTGGTTGCTTTCTCTCGCGATTGTCCGCCAACTATTATGGCGTAGCGGCGCCGCGGGGTGCCAGCGCGCGAGAAAATGCAGGAAATGGGCGCGTGAAGCTAGTGCTCTTGCGGCAGGTGCTTCTTGCCTTTGCGGGCGCGGTTTCTAAAGTTCTCGACGGCTTCTTCCATGCCCAGAGGTACATAGGTGAGCTCATCGAGGTTATCGGGCAGGTAGCAGGCAAGGCTTTGCTCCTGCGCGCGTCCTACTGTGAGCTGTTCGTCGGTTGGCTGCGCTCCGGGCATGGCGCAAATGCCATAGACGACGGCACCCATCTCGCGCGTGCGGCGCTCATATTCGGTCTCGGGATGCTCGGGATGGTCTCGGCGGACGTTGTCGCTTACCCAAAGCGTGTCGTAGCCGGCCGCGGCAAACTGCCCCAGGGCGTAGTCGCGCAATGGCTTGCTGTCGGTGCGCAGCGTGACGGTGGCGCCGGCTGAAAAGAGCGGGCGGTAGAGAATCAAATGGTCGACATGGACGAGTCGTTTTTTGGCGTACTTGGCCTTGGGCTGCGGCGTGGGAAAGTTGATGGTGATGGCATCGAGCTCGCCTGCGGCAAACAGCTGTGGCAGCGATGTGGCGCCTCGGGGCAGGACGAGTGCGTTGGATAGCGCCTGCTCGCAGATTTTCTGCGCGGCATAGGCGATGCAGATGGGCTCCTGGTCCATGCCGACAAAGAGCGTGTCGGGCTCACGGCGAGCGCGCTCAACCAGATAGGTGCCTTTGCCGCAGCCCAGATCCAGATGAAGGTGTTCGAAGGGCTTGCTGCCAACTGGCGCGCAAGCCTCGCGCCAATCTCCGGCATAGATTTCGGGGTTCGTCTCAATCGCATCGGCGTAGCGCTCCAGGCGCTCCTCGAGCACAAAGTTCTTAGGCGTGCGAACGTGGACGGCTCCCATGAGGCTCCTTGGTCATAAGTATGGAACGTATAGCTGCGCGTTCCGTCAATGGGTTGAAAAAGGGGTGGGCATAGTTTGCCCGAAAGACGTGGTGCGGCTCGACGGCGAGTCGTCGGTGGCTACAGGCGCTTGAGAATCACATAGCGGTTGAGATCTCCGCTGCGACCGTCGGCATGGAAACGCTCAAGCTCGCGCACGGGGACCTCGCCGCTCTTGTAGAACGTACGCACGCCGCGCACCAGGTCGGTGATCTGCTGATCGTCAAAGTGATGGCAATAGCGGTAGGCGTGGCGGTCGTTTTGCCAGCCAATGAGGTGGTCACCGGCTTCAAACTGCGCGGAATCGTAACCCTCAAACGGCGGGGTGAGCTCAGCGCGGGCCTCGGCGCGAACAGCCTTGCGCGCCATGCGCTCGTCGTTCATAAACTCCCAAAAGCTGATGGCGATGATGCCGCCTGGGCGCGTCTGGCGCACCAGGGCGTCGAGCACGCGTACGCGGTACTCGCACGACGGCACGTGGTGCATAAATCCAAAGCAGACCGAGATGTCGGCGAGCGGGGCGTCGAAAAGCACGTCGGGTGTCTCGGCGGGGTTGAGCTTCATGAGGGCGTCGAGCACATCGAGTTCCTGGAAGCGCAGGTTGGGAATGCGCAGGGCGTGGCCATGTGCATCGATAGCCAAATCTTGACACGAGTCGACACCATAGAACTCAAACGGGCAACTGGCATCTGCCGAGGGGTTTGCGCCGTTGACGCCCTTGGCGGCGAGTGCGCCGCCGGCGGCAAAGTTTTCGAATCGCATATTGCCGCAGGCAAGATCGAAGACGCGGACGGGATGCTCGATCGTGGCGACGTCGAGCTGTTCGAGCGCAATGTCCATGGTGCGCACCCAGCCGGGCCACGGGGCCTGGCGCGTATCGGAAAAGGAGGCGGAGTGCTCGCGATAGAACGTATTGTTGAGCTGGATGAGCGATGAGGCGAAATCGCGGTTCACGGCGCGGGACTCCCTCCGTTGGCGGTGCGGAATAAACAGTACGACCATACTACCGTTAACGCCGCAACGGGGACAACCGAGCCGTGGGTCATTGCTTTGTTTGGACACATTTCCGCAGCTCATATGTGCCCGCAACCGCCGGTTGTCAAAAATCTCACTAGAATAGGTGGCATGCTTTTGGCGGTGGCGGATAGATTTTTAACTGTGCAAGGCGCCTTAAGAACAAAAACGGTCCGGCGGCACGGCTGGCATCACATAGGAGGAACCATGAATGTAGAAACTGCGCAGCGGCTCGCCGACCTTCGTCGCAGCAAGGGTTTTAGCCAAGAAGGGCTGGCGCGAAAGCTGGGGCTGTCGCGCCAGGCAGTCAGTAAATGGGAGCGCGCGGAGAGCTCGCCCGATACCGAGAACCTAATCTCGCTCGCCAAACTCTATGGCGTGAGCCTGGACGAGCTGCTCAATCCGAGCGACGAGATCGAGGACGATATCGAGTTTGAGAACGAGGACCGCGCCCGTCAGCGCGAGGCCGAGGCGGCAGAGCGTGCTCGCGCCCATGAGGCGGCGGCGCGCGCTACCGAGGCGGCAACGCAGGCGAGTGATGCTGCGGCCAAGGCGGCGCAGGCGGCAAGCTGGAGTGCGCAGGCCGCCAATGCCGCTACGGCGCAGGCGACGAGTGGCACCGCGGTTGGCTCGACTCCGGTGAAGGGCCCGTTCCAGTCGTTCCCGTATTGGGCCGTGTGTTGGCTACTGTTCTTTTTGCTGATGTTCCTGTTTGGTGCCGGTCCCTTTGCCGCGCTGATCTTCTTTACGATCCCCATCTATCACTGGGTGGCGCGTGCGCTCGATGGCGATTGGGCGCGCGGGGATATCCAGGTTGGTCCGGCGTCGGTGGCGATCAAGGCCCAGGGGAAGGATGCTTCTGCGGAACCTGATGCTGACGTGGCTACCACGACCACCGCTGAGCCATGTGCCAAAGAGGGTGACGAATGATGAAGATTTCGCATGAATCCAAGGTACGCCTGGGTGTTGGCATCGGAGCGTTTGTGCTCATTGTTGGGCTTGTCTTTGGCGTTTCGCGGACATTGATTCATTTTGATGGCCCGTGGGATCTCGACGATGTTGTATCCGGCCTGTCTGGTATGGACGATGTGGTGGACGAGGGCGATCTTTTGGATGACGGTAACTATTCCGCTCGGCCTCAGCAGCTTTCGAGCGAAACCTTTGATGCCGACGCGTTCACATCGCTTGACTTGGACGTGACGTCGGGCACGGTCGAGGTCAAACACGTCTCCGGCGGGCCAGTGCGCGTGATTGAAAGCGGTCGCGTGGCAACGGGGACCGTTGCCTTCGATGCGGCAACCCAGAACCTGGCCGAAATCAAGGGTTCTACGCTCAAGATTCGCCAGTTCGATTGCGATGACGAGCGCGCCATTGACCGCACGGTTACCGTCGAACTGCCGCGCGATGTTGCCGATAACATGGTGGGCATCACAGCGAATGTAGGATCGGGTGATCTGACGGTCGCGGGCATTGCGTGTCATGACCTCAACCTGACTCTGGACTCGGGAGACGTTGAGTTTACGGGCACCGTGACCGATACCCTGAATGCCGAGGTCGGTTCGGGCGATGTGACGTTCGAGCTCTACCAGGCCCCCGCGAAGTCGATGGATGTGAGCGTGGGCTCGGGCGACGTGGAGATGACGGTTCCGAACTCTACGGGCTTTAAAGCGATCCTCACCTTGGGCAGTGGCGACTTCGAGAGCGATTTCCTTCCGCTTGGCTACGACGGCGAGACCATTTTGAATCTTGAATTCGATAACGGCGATAAGTCTGCCACGTATCGTTTTGAGGTCGGTTCGGGCGACATGTCGTTTGATCCGGAATGATGACTGCGGGCTGGTCCGCAAGCATAGATGCTTAGACGCGCTGTTTGATGAAGGCGCCGAAGCCGAGATCGGCTCCGGCGCCTTTGCCTTTACAATGGGGTCATGGAACAGATTATTTTGAACATACTCGAGGCTCTGCGTCGCGGTGAGACCGTGGACGACAAGGTGCTCGTCAAATTGATACATGCCGAGGCGCGCCGTGAGGGTGCCGACAAGCGCGATTTGGCCAAGCGTCGCCTGCTGCCGTTTTACCAGCGGGTGAAGCGCGAGGAGCCGGCTCGTTGGACGGCATGGAATGTCGACGCCGAGCTAGAGCGTCAACTGCTGCAGGTGCTACGCATGAAGCCTCGTCGCACGGCTTCGGGCGTGGCGACCATTACCGTCATCACCAAGCCCTGGCCGTGCTCGGGCGATTGCCTGTTTTGCCCCAACGACCTGCGCATGCCCAAAAGCTATTTACATGCTGAGCCCGCGTGCGCCCGTGCGGAGCAAAACTGCTTCGATCCGTATCTGCAGGTGAGTGCCCGTTTGACGGCGCTTTCGCAGATGGGACATGCGACCGATAAGATCGAGCTCATTGTGCTTGGCGGTACCTGGAGCGACTATCCGGAAGGCTATCAGACATGGTTTATGTCGGAGCTCTTCCGTGCGCTCAATGACGATGCCGTCGCCGGCGTGGCGGCAAACCCCATGTTGGCGCGTCCGGGCATCAGCCGTGCCGAGGCAGGGCGCCTGCTCGATGACGCTCCCGCCGATGCGCTGCCGCCGGTGGTGGCGGAACGTCGCGAGCGCTATCGGGCTGCCGGCATTGCGACAGACGAGGCCGAGCTTGCTGCCGGCGTTGTCGACGAACAGGAGCGTGTGGATGCTGCCGTGGGCGGCTATAACCGCGCGGTGCGTCGTCTGTACGGCCCCGGTACGCCGTGGGGCGAGGTCGCCGAGTGGCAGACGGCCACGATGGAGGAGCTTGAGCGCCAACAGCGCATCAACGAGACGGCGAAGCATCGCGTGGTGGGGCTCGTTATCGAGACGCGTCCCGATGCCGTGGCGCCACAGGCCCTCACGCTCATCCGCCGCCTGGGTTGCACCAAGATTCAGATGGGCATCCAGAGCCTCGACCAGCATTTGCTCGATATCAACGAGCGTCGCATTTCGGTGGCGCAGATCGAGCGGGCGTTTTCGCTTGCGCGCCTGTTTGGCTTTAAGATTCACGCGCATTTTATGCTCAACTTGCTGGGCGCCACGCCCGAAGGGGATAAACGCGACTACGAGCGCTTTATGACCGAGGGGGCCTTTATGCCCGACGAGGTCAAGGTCTACCCGTGTGCGCTCATCGAGGGCTCGCGTCTGGTGGGCTGCTATGAGCGCGGCGAGTGGCGTCCCTATACCGAGGAAGAGCTGCTCGATGTGTTAGCCGACGACATCGTGGTGACGCCGGCGTTCTGCCGTATCAGTCGCATGATCCGCGACTTTAGTTCCGACGACATTATGGTGGGCAACAAGAAGCCCAACCTGCGTCAGCTCGTCGAGAATCGCTTGGCGGCTCGTGGAGAAGGCGCAGTGGTGCGCGAGATTCGCTATCGCGAGATCAGTACCGCGGGTGCCGACTTGGATGAGCTTTCTCTTGATGAGGAAGTGGCGTACGAGACGCCGGTGACTTACGAGCGCTTTTTGCAGTGGGTGACGCCGCGGGGCAAGATCGCGGGCTTTTTGCGGTTGTCACTGCCCGACCATTCGTTTGTTGCCGCGTATGCGGACGAGTTGCCGACGACGCCGGACGAGGCGATGATTCGCGAGGTACACGTGTATGGCATGGCGGCACGCGTGGGCGACCAGGGCCAGGCGGCGCAGCATCACGGGTTGGGGCGTTTGCTCGTAGAGCGTGCGTGCGAGATTGCCCGGGATGCGGGTTATGCGCGTATCAACGTGATTAGCGCGATTGGCACACGCGAGTACTATCGCCATCTTGGATTTTATGACCATGGCCTTTATCTGCAAAAGGAGCTCTAGATGAACAAGCCGAGTGTTTCTGCCGGCGTCGTTGCCGGCGTTGCTCTGGGAGCCGCGGCGCTTGGTGCGGCCGCTGTCGCTGTTCGTGCTGCCTGTCTGCAGGTTGCGCGAACCCGCAATGGGTTGGCGCGTGTGAAGCGCGTGCACGACGAGGGCGGCGACGAAGTCCGTGTATTGGTGCAAGGTGGCGTCTACCAAAGCGCGAGTTACGTTGGCGATCGTTGGGCGGAGCCCGTCTTAGCGTACTATCGCGCGTTTGACGACGTGTTTGAGGCCGAGGATGCGATGCGCGACGCTTATGGTCACGGTATCAGCCGTATGCTTATGCTGGGCGGCGGCGGGTTTGCCTATCCTAAATTCGCCCTGATGTCGCACGAGGGCTTGCGCATGGACGTTATCGAGTATGACGGAGAGATTACGCGCCTGGCGCGCCGCTGGTTCTACCTAGACGAGCTGGAGCGCGCGGCGGGCGATCGCCTGCGGGTGATAACCGCTGAGGCTCGCTCGTATCTGGGTGTGACGAGCGTGGGCCATCGTCGCTATGACGCGGTCGTGAGCGATTGCTTTGGCGGTGCCGAGCCCGTACGCGAGCTGGCGACGGTTGAGGCGTTGCGTTTAGTGCGGGGCAGCCTAAATGTTGGTGGCGTCTACGTCGCCAATATTGTGAGCGCAAACGAGGGGAGCGACGTGACGTTCCTGCGCGACTGCGCTGCCACGGCACTCGAGGTATTCGCCCATGCCTGGGTGGTCCCGTGCGGCGATGCGGAGTTCGGCGGCGAGGAGAACTACCTGCTCATCGCCAGCGACGGCGACTACGCCTTTGCCGAAGCCGTGCCCTTCGACACCGACTTCCTCGGCACCGTCCTTCACGACAAATAAGTCTCCCCGTCCCAAAAAGACTGGTCTTAGGCGTGGTCGCGCCAGCCGAGAACGCGCTGCTTCATGCCTTCGATGTCGAGCACGCCTTCGGCAAAGCCTTTGCGCACGAGCTCTTCTGGAACGAATTCGTCGTACCGATCAAAGTAAGGCACCTCGCCGGGATAGACGAGGTCGATGGGGTCGAAGTCTTTCTCGGCTTCGGCGGCGAGCACTTCAAAGAACGTCTCCTCGTCGGCCTTCATCTTAAACTGCATAAAGTACGGGCGTGACGGGTCGAGTCCGCGAAGGCCCAACTCAGCGGCGCATTTGATTTTAAGCATGCGCTCGAGTGCTAGGAAGGCGTAGCTACCCAACCAGGGGAAGAGCACCCAGGTGTCGCCACCCAGGTTGATGAGCGGCTTGGTCCCCGCGCCCGAAATCTCGGCGGTATGACGAGCCTGCGCCAAGCGAGCCCGTGCGTTACCCATAAGGTACGGATATGCCGCGTGCTCAGTGAGCGCTTGGCGCATGCGCTCGAGCACATGCGTGTTAATGTCGCCGGGGCAGTCGCCAAAGTAGGCCGGCACCCGGCCTTTGACCTGCGTGGCAAAGACGGTATGGCGCTTCCAGTCCACTTCTTCGACAATCCAGCAATGGCCTGCGATGGCGATGCGCTCACCGGGCGGTGGAGGATTGACGATCGTGCCCAACTCGGCCGACTCGCTGCGAACGGTAAACTCCTCGTTTTCCTGGAACACGGCGTAGAACTTAAAGTTGTTGATGATGCGCTCGCCCGCGAGACCCACGATGAGCCCGCCACCTTCGGTGACCTGGATATGGTCGATCTTAATGAGGTGACGTAGCAGCACACGGTAATCGTCTGCCGAGACACGGTGGAAATAGCTGAGCGTGAGCACGCGCTGGGCAAGTTCGGCCGGCGTGAGCTCGCCGGTGCTGGCGAGGGTCGACATAGTCTGGTGATAGAGCAGGCTGTAGGGGAGTCGATCGAGCTCGGGCGGCTCGACCCACTTTTCTTCGCGATAGAGTTGTACGAGCGCGATACCCTGCAGGAGTTTCCAAGGAATGGTCTCGGGCATCATCGTGCGCGGCTCGGGTTCTTCCTCGCGCATGACAAACCACATCTCGGGTGGAAGGTCGCGACGGCCTGTGCGCCCCATGCGCTGCAAAAAGGAGCTGACGGTAAACGGCGCATCGATCTGAAACGCACGCTCCAGGCGGCCGATATCGATACCGAGCTCCAGCGTAGAGGTGGTGACGGTCGTCTGTGCCTGTTCTT
The DNA here is from genome assembly GCA_902493895.1 of uncultured Collinsella sp. Lineage (GTDB taxonomy): Bacteria > Actinomycetota > Coriobacteriia > Coriobacteriales > Coriobacteriaceae > Collinsella. Next base: position 82,059 of record CABUQW010000001.1, read on the forward strand.
CATCGCGCATGAGCTCCTCGGCCGTCTCGCGCAGCGATGCCGAAAGGTTGCCGTGATGGATTAGAAAGCGGTCGGGCTCGTGTCGACTTTCGCAGTAGCTGCGCAGCATGGAACACACGGCCTCTGCCTCCTCGCGCGAGTTGGCAAAGACCAGGCACTTGCGGCCGCGCGTATGCTCAAAGATATAGCCCATACCGGGGTCGGCGTTGTCGGGCGCCGTGTCGGTGGGGTTGAGAAGCGCCTGCTCGGCCGCTCGTGGGATGTCGACTTCGCCCTCGGGGGCCGAGGAAGTGCGACGGTCTTTGGGAGCGGCCTTGCCCCGCGCCTGCTCGCGACGTTGACGGCGTTCTTCCTGTGCAAGCTGTCCGCTGTGACGCATATCTTGGGCGCCGGCGGGCAGTGCCGCGGATGCCGCCGCCTCGATGCGCTCGCACGCAAGCACTTCGGCCTCTTGAGGACCCGTGCTCTCGAATCCCCGCTGCTGTGCCTGGGGACCCGAGTTGTAGAAGTGCTCCATGGAGATGCGCCACACGCGGCGCGGTTCCTCAAAGCGGGGGATGATGCAATCGCGTCCTGTTCCCTGTGAGAGAAAGGCGCCCGTGCGCTCGGGGTCGCCGATGGTGGCAGAAAGGCCGATGCGGCGGGGCTGCACGCCTGCCATGCGCGAGAGGCGCTCGATAAGGCAGAGCGTCTGACCGCCGCGGTCGCCGCGCATGAGCGAATGAACCTCGTCGATAACCACATAGCGCAGGTCGCAAAACATACGAGGGATTGCCATGTGCTTATGGATCAGGAGCGCCTCGAGCGACTCGGGCGTAATCTGCAAGATACCGCTCGGTTTTTTGATGAGCTTAGCCTTGTGCGACTGCGAGACATCGCCATGCCAGTGCCAGACAGGGATATCGGCCTCTTCGCATAGGTCGTTGAGGCGGACGAACTGATCATTGATGAGTGCCTTGAGGGGGCCGATATAGAGGGCGCCAACGCTTGCGGGCGGGTTCTCCCAAAACTCGGTCAGGATGGGAAAGAAGGCTGCCTCGGTTTTGCCGGAAGCCGTGGATGCCGTCAGGAGCACATTGTCCTGCGTATTAAAGATGGCGTCTGCCGCTGCAACCTGGATAGAGCGCAGACTCTCCCAATCGTGGGAGTAGATGAAGTCTTGGATAAACGGGGCGTAGCGGTCAAAGGCGTTCACGGGGCCTCCTTTCAAAAACGAATCTCTCAACGCGGTGGGCAGTGGCTTGCTGCATTACTGCCTCGACGTTTGCCCAGATAAAACCTGCCAAAATAAACCTGTCCCTTTTTGGCAGGTTAGATGGTGAATTCGGCGAAGTTGCGGTCATCGGGTGATGCGGGCGATTCGCTGACCGGTGTGAGGCTATCGCCGCCGACGCTTTGTAGTAGCTCGGCAACGTTGGCATCGGGGTTCTGGCATAGGATGTCGAGCAGCTCGATAAAGTCGCGAATTACCTCGCGAGGCGTCAGGTGCGTATCGGCTCCCACGCGGCCAAACTCAATCTTGAGGAAGTCCACCAAGTCGTTCTCGGTAAGCGTGGGCGTCCAGCCAAAGTAGCCGGCGTGAATTTGCATGAGTTTTTCGATCAGCACCAGTAGCTCCTCGTAGGTGAGCGGCTGCAAGCGGATGATGGGCGCGAGCATGTCCTTAAGGTCCTCGCGTGCAAAGCGACCCTGAGCGAGCCGGCTGCGCAGAGCCTCGTAGGAGAATACGCCGCGACGGCGGTCCTCGATGGAGGTCGGCGTGCCGCCCATGATCATGCCCAAGTACTGCGCCTTGCCCTGGAGCGTGTCGTTGTACATGGTGAGGATTTTCTCGTAGTTGTACTGGCGCGTGATGGCGTTGGGAATCTTGTACAGGTTTACGAGTTCGTCGATGAGCACCAGCATGCCCTTGTAGCCGCTGCAGACCAAAAAGCGTGCGATGAGTTTGACGTAGTCGTACCAGTCGTCATCGCTGATGATGGTCGAGGAGCCCAGCTCGGCGCGCGCCTCGCTCTTGGTTCGGTACTCGCCTCGGATCCACTTGGTTACGCGGTTCATGGTCTCCTCGTCGCCCTCGGAAACGGCCGCGCGATAGCGACGGAGCATGCGGGCAAAGTCGAAGCCGTGGACCATTTCCTCGAGCGGAGCGAGTTGGGCATTGATAGCCGACTCATCGGCGTCCGCGCACGAGGCGACCCAGCGATCGAGAATCAGGTTGAGCGCGCCGCCCTCGGGGCGCGTCTTGGTCGATATATTGCGGATGAGCTCACGGTAGGTGGCAAGGCCCTGTCCCTGGCCGCCCTGCAGGCGGCGTTCAGGGGATAGGTCGGCATCGGCGACGACGAATCCCTCACCCATGGCGTGCGTGCGGATGGTCTGGAGCAAAAAGCTCTTGCCGGCGCCGTAACGACCGACCAGAAAGCGGAAGCTCGCGCCACCGTCGGAGATGAGACTCAGATCGGTGAGCAGGGCGCGAATCTCGACCTCGCGCCCTACGGTGATGTAAGGAAGGCCGATGCGCGGGACCACGCCGCCCTTGAGCGAGTTTAGGATAACGGCAGCGACGCGTTTGGGTACGCGGGGCGCTGCGGATGTGGTATCACTCATGGTCTAGGTATCCTCTCACGTCTGCTTCGTAATCCTCGATAATTTGCGGTCCTGCCGCGCCGAATTCGATAACGGTGTCTCCCACCAGGTCAAAGAGTGACTCGTTGATGCTGTCGACGAGCATGTCCTCGCTCTGCCCCGATTGCACTACCGCCGATTCCGCCTGTACTGCGTTATGCTCGAGCAGCGCGCGGAGATAGGCGTCTGCGGCAGGCGTGAGTTCGTTCGTGGCGTCAGCGGGCGCAACGGCTGCGAACGCGGGCGTCGGCGCGAGAAGCGGTGCCACGACACCAAACTGTTCGGTGGATATGGTTGGCTCGTCGGCCTCGTCCTGCCGAATGGGTGCCGAGATCGCCTCGACAATCGCGTCGGCTACGGGCTCGGCTTCCGGTTGCCCTGAGTCCGCTGCCTCGGCTTCCACAGGTGCGCCGTCCTCGCGCTCTTCATCGATCAAAAGCGCTTCACGCGTTTGCGCGGCGGCGCTCCGAATGTGCCCCAGCTGACTCAGATCGATATCGATCTTGACGGGCTGGTGTGCGGTATCCCATGAAAGCCATGCCACAATCTCGTCATCGATAATCTTGGCCAGATATTTGGGGACCTTTTCTTCCTTAAGGGGATGGGCGGGGTCCAGCGCCAGGCGCAGGCGTTGGTCGCAGGCGCGCATCATTTCACCGAGCTTGCTACTCTTTTGCCTACTGCTATGGATACGCATGCATTCCCAAAAGCCGTTTTGGCAACGGTAGATATGGATAGGATCCAGGCGGTATTCGCAGTCCTCGTGGCGCTCGGGCGCAAAGAATACGGCCGAGGCAAACATGGTGTAGGGCATGGCCGTCTCCTCCCCAAATAAACTCGCCACGATGCCGGTCTTTCGGTGCGTGTCATAGTAGCGCGCCATGCGGACATACACGGCGCATGCCACGTGGCGCAGATCGCGGTGGTGGCTGCGGTCGAGCCGCGAGTTACTTAGGTTGTACGTGGAGAGGGCGTTGATGGCGGCCATGAGTCGCTCCTCGCGCACCTCATCGGGCGGAAGGGGGAGCGTGGGCTCGGAGGTTTTGCGACGCGTAGGGGTCTGGCCGGACGGCGCCGGTGCTGGTACAAGGTCTCGTGCCGCGCGCCGCAGCTCGATAAGGGCGTAATCGAACATGACGGTTTTAGAATCACGAAGCAGCTTGGGGTCGAGCCCGTGGAACACGGCGTAGTCCTGCAACCACACGCGTGCAAACCGGTCGATGCCGGGCTCGAAGGCGCGGTAGGCATCCCAAAAGGCCTTGATCTTGTTAAAACCATCGAGCGGGTCATCTACGCCAATGCCGCAAATCAGCTCATAGAGATACAGAAAGGCAAAGGACGTAGACGTTTCCTCGACGGTTCCGCGGCGCACTTGGGCACGCCAGGTAAAGTAGCCGCGCAGCTGCCGGTCGCTCATGGCGTTGTAGGTGGGAAAGTACGACTTAAAGGTGCCGTTGTAGGGGCAGTCGTCCTCGAAATCGGCCATCAGCAAGCCTTGGCGGTAGAAAAGCTCGGCCTCCGATAGCCAGCGGCCCGCGCCGCCCTTGGGGTCTTCTTGCCAACGCGATATCTCACGCATTTTGCGGTACTGGTCGGGGAGGAAGTTCTGCATCTGTCGGCCGGTCTTGAGAATCGGCTCGTCTGCGTAGACTTCATGTGAGAAACGGGCGGACTGATGGGTCCGGGCCTCGGCCATAATGCGCTCGATGAGCATCTTGATGTCCTGGTCGGCCACCGCTTCTCCTCTCCTAACGCAGTTTCGGTGGCCTCATATCATAGCACAGCATCAAACAAGTGTTCGAGATGCCGCTGCGTTGATAGATTTAGAACAGGAGGGCGTAGATGACGGCGATGACGACGGAGGGGAGCATATTGGCCGTGCGGAAGGTCTGAGGACGGATGAGGTTGACGCCGACGCAGAAGATGAGCATGGAGCCTACGAGCGAAAGGCTGTCGAGGGCTGCCGTGGTCATGATGGGGGAGAGTGCGCCGGCAAACAGCGTGATCGTCCCCTGGAACACGGCGACGGGCAGGGCGGAGAAAATGCAGCCGCGGCCAAGCGACGCCGTCATGGTGCAGACGATGATGCAGTCCAATGCGCCTTTCAGGGCAAGCGTTGACCAGTCACCGAGCAGACCGTCCTGGATCGATCCCACAATGGCCATGGCGCCGATACACACGGTGAGTGAAGTCGAGACAAAAGCGTTGGTGAACTCGTTATCGCCCTCACTGCCAGTCTTGCGCTTGAGCCATTCGCCAAGGTTCTCGATGGCGGCTTCCAAGTTGACGGCCTCGCCGATGAGCGAACCGAGCGCAAATGAGACGATGAGCATGGTGGTACCGGTGGTCGCTAGCGCTTTTCCATCGATGATGAGCATCTTTTGCATGGTGCCGCCCAGGCCGATAAACAGGACGCACAGCCCCGATGCTTTCATGAGCGTGTCTTGGATGCGCGGTGTAATGAAGCGGCCGCCCGCTAATCCTAAAAGACCGCCCGCAACTAAAAGCACAACGTTGATGATTGTTCCCAAGCCCGGCATGAGCCCTCCTGTATTGATGCCAACGTGGCAATCGTAGCAGAACGAAATGCGAGGCACATCGCAACCCATCTAATACGTTATATAAGCGGTATTAGGAATGATGCGCAGCATTTAAGCCTCAGGTGGTTGTCGGGACATAGGGATAGTATTCAAAGCGCAGTGTCATAAGCCGCTGCGGGGATTCAATAGCCGCGGCGATGATATTGGCATCGCGGGCACGATCAAACCCTTCGAGCTCGATCTGGTACGAGACGTCTTGCATAATGTCCAGACGTCGCCAGGCTAGGAGTGTGTCGCCATCGAATTCCAAGGCCTTGCTTCCGTCTGGAGCAACGGCGTATAGACGCAGCTTGGCGGTGGTTGCAGGGTCGACAACTGTGATCTTTTTAATTTCGTTTCGAGTATTCTTGGCGCCCAACAAGGTGAGCAGTGTTGGGGCCACGACCTCGCCCGATGGCAAAAAGACGACTTCGATGGATTCAGGAAATGCGATGATAGCCGACTTACGGACGGGCTGATTGGCGGCGGCAGCTTCGATGTTCGCAGCGTCGATGACCTCTGTGTGGTCGAGCGCGGCAAGCACGCAGCAGTTACCTTCATCGATCTCTTGAGGATCAGCAAGCCCCAGACTGTCCGCGAGCTCGGGATCGTTTGGATCGGTAGCGGGCTCATTCGGTGCTTCGAAAGAAGCTGGGACGCTGTTTGTCGGCGACGGCGTGTCGCCCGCACTTGCTTCTTTATCCGCGCTCTCTTCTTGTATGGTTGCGTTGATGGGTTCGTCGTTTGAGGGGAGCGTCTTGGCGTCAAGCGCGGAGGGGAGAATTCCGATGGCTCCGGATCCGTTCCACTCCATTTCGAGAAGCGCCGGGTCGGCAAGAATGCGTTGCCTGCATTGCGCGTGGGCATCGATCTCAATAGGGCCTGCCTCCGTCCCGCGCGTAAGGCTGAGAGATCCGGCTGGCTTCTCGAAATGAGCGTCTGTGTCTTTGGCGCTGACGGCGTAGAACAGCAGGGACGCTTCTCCCGCCGCGATGGCATCGGTGCCGGCTTTGGTCAGCCGCAACGATGCCGTGAATGAGAGGGTGGGCTGCGTGTCGTCTGCATTCGCGGCGGCGCAGCCCAGACATATACCGCCTCCTTTCTCAAAAAACGTACCGTCGAAGGCGACCTTCGCTCCGTTCGCCGAGTCATCGACCGAAGCGATGTCGATGCGCAACTCCAAATCGCACGGATCGCCATCTGCATCGAACACAACCGAGCGCCACGTGCAGACGGCACATCCCGCCTGGGAGCCGTTTGCCTTGTTCGAACGATTGATATCCACGACTATCGAGCCGTCCGTATTACGACGAAGGCATCCCGAGGTTGAGATTGCGGCCTGTGCGATCGAAAAACGCTTGCACGCAATGGCGCTCGACGGATTTGGTGCGGAGCTTAGGGCTGCTGGTAAGGAGTCTGCCATGACGGGAGTCGCCCAAGCGGCGACAGGCGTTCCGGTTGCGAGCGCGCCGCAGAGTGCGACGACGGGCAAAAGGTTCTTCGATGCCATGGGGTCTCCTTAGCTAATTTAGTGCGGCCTGTCCGTGTTTTGTTTCTGGCTGCGTTTGATGTGCAGACCGAGGCCGGCGGTCCCCGCGCCTGCTGCTGTGGCGCCTGCTGCCAAGAGCCATCGTCTGTCGCCTGTCTGCGCCAACGGTTCTTCGCGGTCGCCGCGGTCGAGCTCCGAGAGGTCGACCGTCACTTGCGTGGCGGCCTGCGCCTGTTCTTGCTGGGCAAAGGCCATGGCTGGCCCAAACGCTAGGATGCTGACGGCGGCGGCCAGGGCGACGGCCTTATGCCGTGTGCGCACCGGGCTCGACCGTCCAGGTGATCGTTGCAACCTGATCGCCTTCGCCGGTTACGCGGAAGATGTCGCGCGTGACGCGGGCGACGTTTCCGCTTGTCTTGAGCTTAATTTTGTCCGTGCCGCCGGCAATGCCCTGGTAGCCCATGTCGAAGGCTGCGTTCTTGGAAAGATCGAGGCCCGTCCCCTGCATTGCGGCGCTGGCGTTCTGGAGTTCCCCGTCGGGGCCGACCTTAAAGTCGATGGAGTTCTGTGCGGTTCCGGCTTTGGCGTCGGCAGCAATGGTCCAGGTGTTCATGGCGTCGATCTTCATGTTGGTGACATGGATGCCGTAGGCCGAATGATTGTCGATGGTGGTCGCGTCTTCTGAGGGGCCCTGAAGCGTGCCGTCGGCCTTGGCGACGAAGGGAATAACCGTCGGAACTTTGAACTCAACGTTGTCGATCTCGGTCCTGACCATTACTTTCGTGGTTCCAACGCGCCCGGCTGCCATAGCTGGCGTCGGGGCGGCGCCCATTGCGAGCGCGAGCGCGAGCCCTGCGCCCACGACGAGCGCTTTGGCTCCGTTCATGTTCCTGGTGATGTCCATGGTCGTTCCTTTCTATTCGCCGCGGGCCGTCCCCGCGATGATTGGACGAATGCTGGTGAATTGCGTGCGGCGCCGCGTCGGCCGGAAAGCTAGTTCTCGGCTTGCTCAACCCGTACCTTGACACGTGTCGGATTGCCGTGGCTGTCGAGGGTCTTGGCATCGAGTGCCTGGATCTCGATGTACGCCTCGCCTTCTTTGATGTCGCCGGCGGGGCACGTTTCGATTGTCTTGCCGGTCTTGACCACACCGGATTCGTACATGGTCTCGTCGTTTTGGATGACGCGGAATCGCTGGGGAAACTTGTTGTCTTGGACGTTTTGCACGTTGACGCGCAGCTTGCCGTCCTCCTGCAGCTGAGCGACCGGTGCGACCGAAATCGTCATCATGTTGTCGCGGACGATGGCGTCGAGCTCATCTTGGATTTCCTGACGCGTTTTGCCCTCGGCCGTCGTAACCGAAGCGCCCGCCTCGGGTACGGGCTGCGACTGCCAAGCGTATAGTCCTACGGCGACAAGGGCACAGACGATGGCCAGGCAGGCAACGATGAGCTTCCTGCGATGCCCCAGGCCTGCAAAGTGGGGTGGCTTCTTCGCGCTCATGCGGCATCCTTGGCGGTATAGATGCGCGCAAAGGTGGACGGGTCCGCTCCAAAGAGCATGTGAAGCATCAGACGGCGCGAGTAGACGAGCTCGTCGAAGTCGGGAGGGAGCTCGATGTCGTGGATATGCGCGATGTGGTGGGCGAGCGCCGAGAACGACTCGGGGTCGCAGATCACATCGGTGGTAACGTGGTAGACCGTCGTATCGGGGAATGCCTCTTCGTCGAAAGGCAGGAGATGGGGATCGTCGTCGACTTCGATGGCGATGCCGTACTGGGGCCAGTAATATGCCATGGGAACCTCCCTGCTTCTGGGGCCAAAACTTCTATCGGTTTTGGCTGTCGACGCCGACCGTATCAGCCGCTACTTGACCAATTTCTGACCAAATGCTTGACGGATTGGCGTCTCCGCAGGTAAAAGGCGGCAAAAAATACTCCAACTTTTTTTCGAGCGACAATCGCGCGGTCGGCGACGGCGGGGCCATATGTGTCAAAAGCATCGTCTGCCGAGGAAGCCTTGCCGTTCGCCGAATTGCACGAACGTAAAAATCGCCAATTATGGAGACGGTCTCGAACACGTCGACGAAACGATGCGGTAACATCTCCCTGCAAACACTGTAGTTAGCTAAAGGGGGAGTTCGCGTGTCTGCAACCATTAAACCCTTCACCGACGAGTTCGAAGAGTATGGTCGCGATGAGTCTCGCGCATCGGGCGAGGCCTCGAGCATCTCGTTTCCGACGACGGAAGACGAGGTCCGCGTCATTTTGGGAAAGCTCCATGCCGAGTGTGTCCCGGTAACGGTTCAGGGCGCCCGAACCGGCCTTGCCGCCGGTGCCGTGCCCCACGGCGGGCATATCCTCAATACTTCCCGTATGAATCGCTACTTGGGCCTTCGCCGCGATGAACAAGGCCAATTTCTGCTGCGCGTGGAGCCGGGCGTTGTTCTCTCGGAGCTGCGCAAGCAGCTGAGCAAGAAGGTGCTGCCGACCGCTGGTTGGGACCAGGCATCGCTTGAGGCCTACGAGGAGTTCCAAGAGGCCCCCGAGCAGTTCTTTCCCACCGATCCCACCGAGGCGTCTGCCTGTCTGGGCGGCATGGCGGCATGCAACGCCTCCGGCGCCCGCAGCTACGCTTACGGCCCCATGCGCCCGCATATCACGGGACTCCACGTCGCGCTGGCTGATGGCGATTTGCTTGAGCTTCAGCGCGGCGAGGCTTTTGCCCAGGGCCGCCACCTGTCGCTCGTGACGGCAGCGGGCCGTACGCTCGAGCTCGATCTTCCCGGCTATACCATGCCCAAGACAAAAAATGCCTCAGGCTATTTCGTTGCGGACGAAATGGACGCCATCGACCTCTTTATCGGTGCGTGCGGCACACTCGGCGTCATTACCGAGCTCGAGATCGCCCTGCAGGCGGCGCCTGCGGTCGTTTGGGGTGTGAGCTGCTTTTTCGATAGCGAAGACAAGGCCGTGTCCTTTACCGATTCCGTGCGTCCCGTCCTGTCCCATGCGGCTGCCATCGAGTACTTCGACGCTGGCGCCCTGGATATTCTACGTCGCCAGCGCGAGCAGTCGACAGCGTTTGCCTCGCTGCCGGCGCTCGACAAAGAGGCCAAGGTCTGTGTCTACGTGGAGCTCGACTGCGATGACGAGGCCCAGGCGACCGAGGAACTGTACCACCTGGGATGGGTGCTCGAGTTTGCGGGTGGCCGCGACGATGCGACATGGGTCGCGCGCACCGAGGTTGATCGCGAGTGCCAGCGGTTCTTCCGCCATGCGGTCCCCGAGAGCGTCAATATGCTTATCGACGAGCGCCGCCGCACGGATCCCACCATCACCAAACTGGGTTCGGACATGTCGGTGCCCAATGCACGCCTTGCCGATGTCGTGGCCCTCTATCGCCGCACACTGGCCGAAAGCGGGCTTGAATCTGCTGCCTGGGGGCACATCGGTAACAACCATCTGCATGTGAACATTCTGCCGCGCGATGCGCAGGACTACCGTCGCGGTGGCGAGCTGTTTGCCCAGTGGGCTGCGGAGGTAACGGCTATGGGCGGTGCCGTTTCTGCCGAGCACGGCGTCGGCAAGATCAAGGCGGGCTTCTTAGAGACGATGTACGGTCACGAGGCCATGGTCGAGTCGGCGCGGCTTAAACTCCAGCTCGATCCCGACGGGCAGCTGGGTCGCGGCAACCTGTTTTCGGAGAAGCTCTTGGATGAGCTCGTCCAGAAAGGGGGCGCGTGAAGATGAGCGATTTCCATATGGTGGTGTGCGTCAAGGCGGTGCCGGGCAGCACCGAGGTCAAGATGGACCTCAAGACCAATACCATCGTGCGCGATGGCAAGCAGGCGGTCATTAATCCCTTTGACGCGAGTGCTTTGGAATGCGCGCTGGCGCTGAAGGACGAGTTTATCGGCTTTGGCATGGATGTGCGCGTGACGGTGGTGTCGATGGGCATCCCCGCGACCGAATCGCTGCTGCGCGACTGTATCGCCCGCGGTGCCGACGACGCGCTGCTGCTGACCGACCGAGCCTTTGCGGGCGCCGATACCCTAGCCACCACCTATGCCCTCAAGTGCGGCATCGAGGCGCTCGACGAGGACTTCGACCTGCTCATCTGCGGCAAGATGGCGGTGGATGGCGATACGGCCCAGATTGGTCCCGAGCTTGCCGGTGCCTTTGAGATTCCCTGTGTGACCGACGTGAGCTGCGTGCAGAGCGCGGGCTTTACGACGTGTGGCTCGCTGGCGCTCGTTCACGGATGCGATGCCGGCGAGGAGACGGTGTGTCTTGAGATGCCGTGCGCGATGACGGCTGCCAAGGAGATCGGCCAGTTGCGTATGCCGAGTATTGCCGGTATTCGCGCGGCGGAGGAGGCGGACGTGCGCGTGGTCAGTGCCGCCGACGTGAACGCCGACCCCGCGCGTTGCGGTCTTGCCGGGTCGCCGACACAGGTCGTGCGCTCGTTTGTGCCCGACCGTGACCAAACGTGCGAGGCCGTTGAGGGGACGGCGTCCGAGCAGGCGGTAGAACTTGCCAAGATTATCGAGGGGATGGCATAGATGAGCGGACTGATTATCGATAGCGAAGCCTGTATCGGCTGCGGTCGCTGCGTTCGCGCCTGTGCCTCGGGCGGCATCGTAGTGGAAGGCGAGCGACCCAGCCGATGCGCCCGCGTAACCGACGGCTGCATCCTATGCGGTGGGTGCGTCGACGCCTGCCCTGTCAACGCTATCTCGATCGAGCGTGACGAGGCCGCCGGCGCGGTTGACCTCGATGCGTATCGAGACATTTGGGCATTCGTGCAGACCGACGAGCACAACGCCGTGGCTCCCGTGGCCTACGAGCTCATGGGCAAGGGGCGCGAGCTTGCCGATGCTCGCGGCTGCCGTCTGGTGGCACTGATCGGCATGAGCCCCGAGGGCTCGCTCAGGGATCTCGAACACCTGGTTTGTGCCGGCGCGGACGAGGTCCTGGCCTGTCGCGACGAGCGCCTGCGCCAAAACGATGCGGAGGTCTACGCCCGCTTGATCTGCGATTTGGTAGCCGAACGCAAACCCGAGGCCATCTTATACGGTGCGACCGCTTTTGGTCGCGAACTGGCACCCGGCGTTGCCGTGCGCTTGCAGACGGGCCTTACGGCTGACTGCACCGTACTTTCGATGGATACGGAGACGGGACTGCTGCAACAGACGCGTCCGGCGTTTGGCGGCAACCTGATGGCCACCATCGTCTGCCCCAATCATCGTCCCCAGATGGCAACGGTTCGTCCCGGCATCTTTAAGGCGCCCGACTTTGACTACGACCGCTCTGGCACGATCACCCAGATATCGCTTGCGGATGATGCTAAGGCTCGTGTCGAGATTTCGATTCCCGCCGAGGAGTGGGGGCAGCAGGCTTCGATCGCCGATGCCGAGCGCCTGGTCGTGGTGGGTCGCGGCATTGGTTCCAAGAAAAACCTGCCGTTGATGCGAAGGCTCGCCGAGGCTCTGGGAGCCGAGCTTGGCTGCACGCGACCTGTCGTGGAGGCCGGCTGGTTAGAGTATCGCCATCAGATCGGCCAGACGGGCGTATCGGTTTCGCCCAAGCTTCTCGTGAGTATCGGTGTTTCGGTGTTTCGGGCGCCATCCAGCATCTTGCCGGCACCGGTGGGGCGGAGTGCATTATCGCCATCAACGAGGACCCAGATGCCCCCATTTTTGGTGCTGCCCAGTACAAGGTTGTCGGTGATGCCGTCGAGGTCGTCGAGGAGCTGCTGGCCCAGCTTGAGCGCTAGGCGCGCGCCAGCCAGTCGCGCATCTCGTCCTTTAGACGGCTCCAGGTTGCCTGCGTGGCGGGGTCGGTAAAGGGTCGCGTAATGCCAAAGGGCGCGTCGAGCAGGCGATAGATATCGCCCTGCACGCGCGCCAGCGCACGGCTTGCCGGATAGACGAGCTCAAACATAAAGCAGATGAGCCCCACCAAGAAGTCGGCGGGCTCATCGCGCTCATCGCGCGTGACGCAGCGGTGCTCGTCAAAGGCGGCCAGCGTCGGTGCCGAGAAGTGGCTGGCGAGAAATGCGTCCTCATCCACCTTAAGGATGGTCTCGACGGTGCTGTCGGCGATGGTGCGCATAATGTCGATCTTGTCACCATCGCGCACGATATCGCAGAAGCTTCGCGTGCGCACGTCGAGCTGCGCGGGTAGACGGAAATCGCTGTGATAGGCAATGCTCGCTCGGATGAGCTCATCTTCTGCCGGGTCATCGATAAAGTCGCGGATGCTCGTTACGGCGGGTGCATCGGCGGGATTCTCGCCAAAGAGGACCTCGATGCCCAGCGCCGCATGGCTCATGCTCTCGGCGTCCTTAAAGGTGTCCCAGCGTCGCAGCTGCTCAAAGCGGCCCATATCGTGTAGCAGGCCGCAAAGCCATGCCAGGTCAATATCTTCTGACGACCAGCCCTGCTCGCGCGCTACGGCATCGCATGCCTCGGCCACGTGGTACGTATGCTCGATTTTGAGCGCGATGCGTGGGTTGGTGGCGTCGTAGGCATCGGTGTAGCTTTTGAAGGCCGCGCGCGCCCGGTCTCGATCGATAGCTGTCATAATGACTTCCTAAAAAGTTGTGTCTTTCGATCCGGTGGCAATTGTAGGTGAACTCGGTTGCTGTCGGATGATGATTCTGCCGTGTCGCTACATGCGGCTCGGAGACCTTGTCAGGATGAGAAGCGTATGGTGCTCAAAATCGTTAGAACCGTCTGGCCAGTGATGCTTACCTATGTTGCAATAGGCGCGCCGTGCGGAATGATCATGGGACAGACGGGAATGGAGCCCTGGATGGTCTTTGCCCTGAGCAGCACGTTTGTGACGGGCAGCGGTCAGTTTATGATCTGCAATCTTTGGCTGGCGGGCGTACCGGCACCTTCGATTATCGCGAGCGTTGCCGCCATCTCCTCGCGTTTTGCGCTTTACTCGGCATCGATCGCGCCGCATCTGAGGGGTGCCTCGAAGCGTCAGACGCTGGCTGTTGCCGCGACACTTACCGAGGAGGCATATGGCATCTCGCTTGCCAAGTTGGTTGAAGGGGAGGATTGGGGCCCGCGCGAGTCCTTTGTGCTCAACGCGATCCTTATCGCAACATGGGGCGTTTCGTGTACGATGGGCGCTATCGTCGGCGCCGTTGTCGATGTTCCCACCGCCATTGCAGCCTTTGTCTGCACCTCGCTCTTTATCTGTCTGCTCTTTTCGCAGCGGCTGTCGCGCGGCAACGTTGTCGCGGCGGTTTCGGGTGCGGTATCCGTCTCCGTATGCAAGTTCTTGGGCCTCACGAATATTGCCGTGCCGGCAAGTGTCGTGGTCGGCATTGCCATTGCGCTGGCGTGCGATGCTGTATTTGACGGAAGAGGTGCCCGCGATGCCCGTTAACGAGTTCTTGGTTCTGTGGCTGTCGTCGTGGGCTGCTATCGCGTTCTTTCGCATCGCGCCGGCGTTCGCCTTGCGCGGGCGGACCCTGTCGCCCCGCATTACCGAGGCCCTGGGCTATATCCCGCCCGCTGCCTTTGCCGCGCTGGTCGCCAACGACTTGGTGAACCCCGGCGCGTTCGACGCGGGACTCTGGCCTGCCTTGGTTCCCTGGATTGCGGCCGCCGGCGTCGTAGCGGTGGCAATCAAGACAAAGTCGATGTTGTGGTGCTGCGTTTCGGGCATCGTGTTCTATATCGTTTTGAGCCTCGTATAGGAGCAGGACGCGTTATCGTCCCGGCCTAACGAATCGAATTTCTCACCGAGGCGGTCTGCTTCTTCTGGTACCATGGTCAAACTTTACTGTAGCAAAGCGTGACGTGGGCTTTTGTTCTGCGTCAGCGGAAATGGGGGTTTCATGGCACAGGAAGCGACCGCCAACGAGCAAAAGAAATTCAAGGTACCGCGCATCCCGGGCGACATCATGATCTATCCGATGATCGTCGGCCTTTTGCTCAATACCTTCTGCCCACAGGTCTTTGAAGTCGGCGGCTTCTTTACGGCTGCCTGCCGCGGCGGCTCCAACACCATCGTTGCCGCGATCTTGCTGTTCGTGGGCGCCGGCATCAGCTTTAAGTCCACGCCGGGCGCCATCAAGACCGGCATCGTCGTGCTGATTCCTAAGCTTGTAGTGGCAGCCGCGCTGGGTCTGGGCGTCGCGTACTTCTTTAACGATAACTTTTTAGGCCTGAGTTCGGTTTCCATCATCGGCGGCATTACGTTTTGCAACATGGCGCTCTATACGGGCATCATGGGCGAGTTCGGCGATGAGTCCGAGCAGGGCGCTGTCGGTATCCTGTTCTTTACGGCCGGCCCCGCCGTCACGATGATCATCCTTGGTGTTTCGGGTCTCGCCAACATCCCCGTCGGCACTATCATCGGATCCATCCTGCCGCTTGTTATCGGCATGGTCCTGGGCAACTTGTTCCCGTTTATCAAGAACCTGCTGGTCCCCGGCGCCAATCCCGCGATCGCTGTCATCGGTTTTCAGCTCGGTGCGTCCATGAGCCTTTCGAGCTTCATCACCGGCGGCATTTCGGGCATCCTGCTGGGCCTCATCACGCTCTTTATCGTCGGTCCCATTACCTTTGCCTTCGAGCGCCTGTGTGGCGGCAACGGCAAGGCGGCCGTTGCCTGCTCCACCATTGCCGGCACGGCCATGACCACGCCGGTCGCCCTCGCCGAGGTCGCTCCGCGCTATGCCGAGCTTGCGCCCACCGCGTATGCGCAGATCGCCACTGCCGTCATCATCACGGCAATCATGGCCCCGATTCTGACTGGCTGGGTCGATAAGAAGTTCTGCCACGGCAAAGAGGATCTGTCGGTCGAAGGCGTCGAGGCTATTGAGGAGGCTGTTGCGACCGATATCGACGGCGAGTAGTCGTCTCTTCGAATCAGTGAAACGGTGCGTGCAATTCGCGCCATCAGAGCGTCCGAACGGCATCTGTTATCCAGAGTCATTCGGACGCTCTGCTATTATTCCCTTTACCCCTGCGGAGTAAGGGGTGTTTGGTGCCCGGGCATGACTCGGGCGATTCTGGCGACTTGGATATAGAGGGGATGGGACCTAGTGGTTAAGGCACTCAAGATCGAGATATTTATGCTGTGCATGATTATTCTTATCGTACTTGCCGCACGAAGCCGCCGCTCCCTGTTCTCGAGCACCCAGCAGCTTTTGTTCAGTATGCTCGGCTACACATCTGCCGCCTATGTCTTCTTCGATATGATCTGGACGCTCTCGGACGGGGTTAACACCTCCTTGGGCATCGCTGCCAACTGGGTTTCCAACGCGGTTTCGTTTTCGCTGTTTGCCATCGCGTGCCTCATCTGGTTCATCTATTCCGAGACGATGCAGGGCTCTCGACTTCTGACCACGCGCTCCAGGGTGGTGCTCGCGACGCTTCCGACGGTGCTGGTGGTTGTGTTGGCGTTTACAAGCTACTGGACACACGCCCTGTTCTACATCGATGCACAGGGCGTATATCGTCGCGGTGCGGCTTATATGATTCAGCCTATTGTTAGCTACTGCTACGTCATATATACGTCCCTGCATGCCTTTGTCCATGCTCGAAAAGTCGAAAGCCTGCAAAAGAAGGCCATTTATCGCACTCTTGCCTTCTTTGCGGTTCCCGCTCTGGTGGGTGGTACCTTCCAGGTGGTGTTTTCGATACCGGGCCTTTGTGTCGGTATAACGCTGAGCATCCTGCTGCTCTACATCATCTGCCAGGAGCAGCTGATCTCGACCGACCCGTTGACTGGCCTTAACAATCGCAACCGTTTTGAGACCTATATGCTGTCGCTGTTCTCGGGTACTGACCAGGCCGAGGGTGTGTATCTGCTGATGATGGATGCTGACGGTTTTAAGCAGATTAACGATCACTATGGACATGTTGAGGGCGACCATGCTCTTCAGGTTGTTGCGACGGCGCTCAAGGACGTCTGCTCGCCGGCTGGTGGCTTTATCGCACGTTATGGTGGCGATGAGTTTGTGGTGCTCCAAAAGGCCGCGGCGGAACAGGACATCATAGACCTGTGTTCGGCGATTGACGACGAGCTCGCTCGTGCCGAGGTACCGTATGCATTGCGGATGTCCATCGGTTACGCGCGGTTCGGCGATAGTGTTGATACCTGGCAAGACTTACTTCGCGCTGCCGATGCAGAGCTCTATCGCGTCAAGGCCGAGAAAAAGAAAGCCGGCGTACAAATACGCTAGAAAAGGGGCATACGACCGTGTTTGGTCGTGCGCCCCTTTTGCGTTTGTGGGGGGGCCACCGGCCATAATGCCCAGGCGCGGTGCGGCAAGACGGGCGTCTGCCGCCGCGACTCGGTACGAAATCAACGAGAACCAGTGTGCTCCATTAAGCTAAAGTATGCGAATGCCCTCCCTAAAAAGGTGAGCTCGCTAGGCTTTTTTGGGTTTGTTGACGATGATGATGCCGCCGCAGACCAACAGCAGGGCAACGATGACGGTAACGGGGCTCGTGCCCGCGCCTTCGCCGAGCAGCAGCGCGCTCAGCAGCACACCAAAGACGGGGTTCATAAACCCAAAGACCGAGACGCGGCTGACGGGGTTGACGGCAAGCAGGCACGACCACAGCGAGTAGGCGACCGCGGAGATAAGCGCCATGTAGATGATGAGCACGATGGCGGGGACAATCGCCGTGGGGGAGAGCGCGCCACCCATCAAAAAGCCGATGGCGGTGAGGACCAGGCCGCCGACTAAAAACTGCCAGCCGGCAAGCAAAACACCGTCGTGCTTGCGCGAGAAGATGCCGATCAGGCAGGTCGAAAGAGCACCCGCGACAGTGGAGGCTAGGATAAAGCCCTCGCCATCGAGCCTGAAGCCAAAGGTGCCATCTGCGCCCGAAAGGTTGACGAGCGCGACGCCGGCAAAGCCCAGCGCACAGCCAAGCACCTTGGCCGTATTGAGCTTCTCGGTGTGAAATGCCAGGGCGGCAAAGAGGATTGCGAGGAAGTTGGCGCTGGCCTCGATGATGGAGCTCGACATGGCGCTGGCGCGCGAGAGGCCCAGATAGAAAAAGAAGTACTGCCCGATAGTCTGGAAGAGCGACAAGACAAAGATGGGCTTGATGTCGCGCGCTTGCGGTATGAGAGGGCGGCGTTGGGCCGCGCTCATCCCAACGATAACCAGGGCGCCGGCAAGCGTAAAGCGTAAACCTGCAAAGAGCAGCTGCGAAGCGCTGTCGTGCGCCGGGATACCAAAGAGTGCGTAGCCGATCTTGATGCAGGGAAAGGCCGATCCCCAGAGTGCACAGCAAACAAGACAGCCCAGGATGAGTCCGGGCAGGGTGGCGAGATGCGGCTTGCGGCTTTCCATGATGTCCTTCCTACATGCGCGAAGCAAAAAAGAACCCGCCACCGGATGTGTCGGTGGCGGGTGTTGTTACCCGAAGGGATTGTACCCGATGGGAAAGGTTTAAGCGAAGTAGGCCACGCCGCTCTCAAAGATTGGCATGAACTTATCGCCGGGGACATGCTCGGGCACGTTGCGGTACAGGTTGTCGCCGCGACGCTCGGCATGGCCCATCTTGCCCAGGACGCGGCCGTCGGGGCTCGTGATGCCCTCGATGGCGAGTGCGGAGCCGTTGGGGTTGACGGAAAGATCCATGCTGGGCTTGCCGTCCTCGCCCACGTACTGCGTGGCGACCTGGCCGTTGGCGATAAGCTGGGCGAGTACCTCGTCGTTGGCGACAAAGCGGCCCTCGCCGTGGCTGATGGCGACGGTGTAGGGGTCGTCCAGGCTGCACTGCGACAGCCACGGGGACAAGTTGGACGAGATGCGGGTGCGCACCAGACGGCTCTGGTGGCGACCAATGGTGTTGAACGTCAGCGTGGGCGCATCGGGCGTGGCGTCGACGATGTCGCCGTAGGGCACCAGGCCGAGCTTGATCAGGGCCTGGAAGCCGTTGCAGATGCCCAGCATCAGGCCATCGCGGGCCTTGAGCAGGTCGCGGACTGCCTCGGTGACCTCGGGAGCGCGGAAGAACGCCGTGATGAACTTGGCGGAGCCGTCGGGCTCGTCGCCGCCCGAGAAGCCGCCGGGGATCATGACGATCTGGCTTGCGCGGATGCGGCGGGCAAGCTCGTGGGTGCTCTCGGCGACGGCCTCGGGCGTGAGGTTGTTGATCACGAAGGTGTCGGCTTCGGCGCCGGCGGCGCGGAAGGCACGGGCGCTATCGTACTCGCAGTTGTTGCCGGGGAACACGGGGATAACCACGCGCGGGCGGGCGATCTTGGCGCCGCCGTACACGTGGATGTCCTTGGCGCGGAAGTCGATGGTCTCGACCTCGGGGGTCTCGCCGGCGCTGCGGTAGGCAAAGACGCCCTCGATGCCGCTCTCCCAGGCCTCCTGGAGCTCGGAGAGCTCGATGACTTCGGAGCCGGTGTCGATGACATAGCCCTCGACGGTGGTGCCCAGGGGCTCGACGACAACGCCGTCGGCGACCTCGGGCAGCTCGGCATCCTCGGCGAGCTCGACGATAAAGCTGCCGTAGAGCGGGGTGAAGAGGCTCTCCACGTCTACATCCTCGGCAAGCTCGATACCGATCTGGTTACCGACGCACATCTTAAAGAGGCTCTCGGCGCCGCAGCCGTAGCCGGGCGTGGAGATGGCCAGGGCGTTGCCGGTAGCAGTGAGCGCCTCGACGGCGTCAAACGCGGCGAGCAGCTGCTGAGCATCGGGGCGGTAGTCCTCGCCATAGGTGGCGGGGGCGATGCGGACGACGCGGTGCGTGAGGCCCTTGAACTCGGGCGAGACGGCGCGGGCGGCCTTGCCCACGGCGACGGCGAAGCTGATCAGGGTCGGCGGAACGTTGAGCTCGCCGGCCTCGTCCTCAAACGAACCGCTCATGGAGTCCTTGCCGCCGATGGCGCCGGCACCCAGGTCGACCTGGGCCATAAGGGCACCCAGGACGGCGGCCATGGGCTTGCCCCAGCGCTCTGCCTCGGTGCGCAGGCGCTCGAAGTACTCCTGGAAGGAGAGGTAGGCGCGCTTGTGCTCAAAGCCGGCGGCAACGAGCTTGGCGATGGACTCGACCACGGACAGGTAGGCGCCCGCAAACTGGTCGGCTTCCATCAGATAGGGGTTGAAGCCCCATGCCATAGCACTCGCCGTGGTGGTCTCGCCGTCCACGGGGAACTTGGCGACCATGGCCGAGCTGGGGGTGAGCTGCGTCTTGCCGCCAAAGGGCATGAGCACGGTCGCGGCGCCGATGGTGGAGTCGAAGCGCTCGGAAAGGCCCTTGTTGGAAGCGACGTTGAGGTCGGTGACAAGCGAGGTCATGCGCTCGGCGAGCGTGGTGCCGGCCCAGCTGGGCTGCCACACGCTACGGGCGCACACGTGGGCGACCTGGTGCTTGGGTGCGCCGTTGGAGTTGAGGAACTCGCGGGACAGGTCGACGATGGCGACGCCGTTCCAGGCCATGCGCATGCGCGGCTCGGCGGTAACCTCGGCGATAACGGTCGCCTCGAGGTTCTCCTCAGCGGCGTAGCCCATGAACTCCTCGACGTCACCGTCGGCGACGGCACAGGCCATGCGCTCCTGGGACTCAGAGATAGCGAGCTCGGTGCCGTCCAGGCCGTCGTACTTCTTGGTCACGGTATCAAGGTCGACATACAGGCCGTCGGCAAGCTCGCCCACGGCGACCGAGACGCCGCCGGCGCCAAAGTCGTTGCAGCGCTTGATCAGACGGCAGGCGTCGCCGCGGCGGAACAGGCGCTGCAGCTTGCGCTCGACAGGGGCGTTGCCCTTCTGGACCTCGGCACCCGAGGTCTCGATGGACTCGGTGTTCTGGGTCTTGGAGGAGCCAGTGGCGCCACCGATGCCATCGCGGCCGGTGCGGCCGCCCAGCAGGATGATCTTGTCGGTGGGGGCAGGGCACTCGCGACGAACGTGGTTTGCCGGGGTAGCGCCCACGACGGCGCCAACCTCCATGCGCTTGGCCACGTAACCGGGGTGATAGAGTTCGTTGACCTGACCGGTGGCAAGGCCGATCTGGTTGCCGTAGCTGGAGTAGCCGGCGGCGGCAGTGGTCACGAGCTTGCGCTGCGGCAGCTTGCCCTCGAGCGTCTCGGAAACCGGGACGGTGGGGTCGCCGGCGCCGGTGACGCGCATGGCCTGGTACACATAGCTGCGGCCCGAGAGCGGGTCGCGGATGGCGCCGCCCACGCAGGTGGCGGCACCGCCGAAGGGCTCGATCTCGGTCGGGTGGTTGTGGGTCTCGTTCTTAAAGAGGAACAGCCAGTCCTGGTCCTCGCCATCGACATCGACCTTCACCTTGACGGTGCAGGCGTTGATCTCCTCGGACTCGTCGACATCGGTCATGACGCCGGTCTTCTTGAGGTACTTGGCGCCGATGGTGCCCATGTCCATGAGGCAGACGGGCTTGGCGTCGCGACCGAGTTCGTGGCGCATCTCCATGTAGCGGTCGAAGGCCTGCTGCACCACGGCGTCGTCGATCGTCACGTCGTCCAGGACGGTGCCGAAGGTGGTGTGGCGGCAGTGGTCGGACCAGTAGGTGTCGATCACACGGATCTCGGTGATGGTGGGGTCGCGGTCCTCATCGCGGAAGTACTGCTGGCAGAAGGCGATGTCCGCCTCGTCCATGGCAAGGCCGCGCTCGGAAATAAAGGCGGCAAGGCCGGCTTCGTCGAGCTCGCGGAAACCGTCGAGTACCTCGACGGGCTGGGGCTCGGGGGTCTCCATGTACAGCGTCTCGGGCAGGTCGAGCGAGGCGATGCGCGCCTCGACGGGGTTCACCACGTAGTGCTTGATGACATCGATGGCGGCCTCGTCCAGAGCGCCCGAGATCATATAGACCTTGGCGGAGCGCACGGCGGGGCGCTCGCCCTGGCTGATGAGCTGCACGCACTCGCTGGCGGAGTCGGCGCGCTGGTCAAACTGGCCAGGCAGGAATTCGACGGCAAAGACGGCGCCATCGCTTGCGGGGAGCTCGTCGTAGGTCACATCGACCTGGGGCTCGCTAAAGACGGTCGGCACGCAGGAGCGGAAAAGCTCCTCGTCGATGCCCTCGACGTCGTAGCGGTTGATGATCCTCAGGGCCTCGATGCCCTTGATGCCGAGAATTTCGGTCAGCTCGCCCTTGAGCTGCTGAGCCTCGACGTCGAACCCGGGTTTCTTCTCCACGTAGATACGAGAGACCATTGGTTCCTGCCTTCCTGATCGGTTGGGCGTACGGTACGGTATGCGGCAGCGGTCGGTTTGCGGGGTCTGCCCTGCGGTCGCCTTGAGCCACATGTTTGTAAACCTCACTATGATACGACAGCTCGCGGCGCGGTGAGGACGGCGAGGGTGCTACAGTGAAGCGCAAACAAGAGAAAGGCATCACATGGCATTCGTTTCTCTCGCCATCATCGCACTCGTGGCCTTTGCGAGTCCTTTTATCGCCTCGGCGATTCCCGGAAAACCCGTTCCCGAGACGGTCTTTTTGCTCGTGCTCGGCGCGGTGCTGGGACCCCATATGCTCGGCGTCATCCATGTAGATGCCGAGGTCTCGCTGGTGTCCGAGCTCGGTCTGGCCTTTTTGTTCCTGCTTGCCGGCTTTGAGATCGATCCCAAGAGCATCACGGGCGTCGAGGGCCGCTACGGCTTGGCGACGTGGGTCGTCACGTTTGGTATCGCCTGGCTTGCTGTGCGCTTTACCCCGTGGTTCTCGGTCAGTCATTTCGACGGTATCGCCGTGACGCTTGCCCTCACTTCCACGGCGCTCGGCACGCTCGTACCCATCATGCGTGAGCGCTCGCTCACTGGCACGCGTGTGGGCGACTCCATCCTTGCCTATGGCACGTGGGGAGAGCTCGGTCCCGTGCTCGCCATGTCGGTGCTGCTGTCTGCCCGCACTGGCATCCAAACGCTCGTAATCCTTGGCTTGTTTGCGGTGGTTTGCGTGTTGCTTGCCGTGGTCCCGAGCCGCTCCAAGCGCGTCGGCAGCCGTTTCTTTGCGTTTGTCGAGGAGCGCGCCGATACCACGTCGCAGACCTTCGTGCGCCTGACGGTGCTCATCCTGGTCACACTCGTGGCATTCTCCGCCGTCTTTGATCTCGACATCGTGTTGGGTTCTTTTGCCGCCGGCTTTGTCCTGCGCTATATCATCCCCGAGGGCAACCATACGCTCGAGACCAAGCTCGACGGTCTGGCCTACGGCTTTTTGATTCCGGTGTTCTTTACCGTATCGGGCGCAAAGATCGACCTGACGGCCGTGGCTTCGCGCCCGGGCTTGCTCGTGGGCTTTATCGTGGCGTTGCTGATTATTCGTGCCGTGCCGATCCTTGTCTCTATGAGCATTTGTCCTGCGACGCGCGATGTGTCGGCGTATGGCCGCATTACCGTGGCCCTGTACTGCACCACGGCGCTGCCGATCATCGTTGCCGTGACGAGCGTTGCCGTCAACGCGGGCGCGCTGTCGCAAGACATCGCGTCGGTTATGGTTGCCGCCGGCGCCATCACGGTGTTCTTGATGCCATTGCTCGCGCAGCTCTTCTACCGCGTGGTGGATGCTGCGCCGGTCGCCGCCGTGGCAGAAGTTGCCGAGCATCCATCCGATGCGCTCGACATCCTGCGCGCTCATCACGATTTGGCGAGTCTGCTCGCACGAGAGCACGAGCTGCTGACTTCGCATGGCCATGGTCGCGTATTCGAGGGCCTGCCTACGCTCGATACGATTGCCGAGCGTCTTTCCGCCGAGGCGGCGAGCGGCCACATCGATGCCCGCATCGTGGACGCGGCGCACCTGCTTGCCGATAAGACTTATGGTGATGAGATCGACACGTCCGAGCTGACTCCGCATGAGCGTCGCCGCCTGGAGCGCGCCAAGCTCGCCGTGCGCGAATACCGCCGCCGCATGCTGGAGCTCTATGCACGCGATGAGGCCCAGGACGACGACGGCAAGTAGTCGATACTCTCTCGAGGAAGCCGCGTCCCGCTTTGAAGGCCCGGAACGGGATGTGGTTTCCGAAACGGGGGCCGTTGGGAAACTGTGTCCCGGAATGGGCGCTCAGAGTGGGATGCAGTTTCCGCGAGAGACCCGTTGCGGAAACGGTATCCCAGAATCGGCGTTCAAAGCGGGACGCAGTTTCCGCAAGGAGGTCCTGGGGAAACCGTGCCCCGTTCTGATCCGAAATACTGGGACATAGTTTCCCTTTCATAACAGAAGAAGGCGCGCTGCCTGCAGTTGATGCAGACGGCGCGCCTTTTTGGTTGAGCTATGTTGAGGCTTGAAGCCAAAGCTTGTGGCTCCCTAGGAGCGGGCGGCTCCGTCGACGGGGAGCACGGCGCCCGTGACGTAGGAGGACATGTCGCTCGCCAGGAAAACAAAGGCGTTGGCGACATCCTCGGGCTCGCCCATGCGACCCAGCGGAATGGTGGCGACGATGGGCTTAATAACCTCTTCGGGCAGGTTGGCGACCATATCGGTTTTGGTTACGCCAGGTGCGACAGCATTGACGCGAATACCCATGGGGGCGAGCTCGCGCGAGAGCGACTGGACCATGCCGTTGACGGCAAACTTGGACGTGGGGTAACCGACGCCAGAGGGCTGACCGTACTTGGCGACCATTGAGCTCGTGGTGGTGATGGTGCCGCCGTGGCCAGCCTCGGTCATAATCTTAGCGGCTGCCCGGTGGCCGTTAAAGACGGCGACGACGTTGAGGTCCATAACTTTGGCGAACTCCTCGGCCGTGTAGTCCAAGAGGGGTGAACGCTGGGAAATACCGGCATTGTTGACGACCGTGTCCAAGCCGCCCATGTCGGCTGCAGCCTGGGTAAAGGCCTCAGTCACGGCTTCGAGTGAGGTGAGGTCGCAGGAGCGGCCCCAGACCTTGGCGTCGGGATAGGCGGCTGTCAGCTTCTCAACGGCCGCATCGGCGGTCTCTTGACGCGAGCCAAAGACGGTGACGGCGGCGCCCTCCTCGATAAAACGGCAGGCGATGGCATAGCCGATGCCGCGCGTGCCTCCGGTGATGATTGCTTTCTTACCCTCGAGCAACATGGTGCCTCCATTCTTCGGGGGGTGGACATACGCAGCACAGCATAACGGCGCGCAAAATCAACTTCGTTCGCATATCGGTAAACGGCACCCTCGGTTGTCAGCGAATGGCCAAGTTGTTCAAACTTTTGCTTGATGAACGTCAAACAAAGGGGCTCCCATCCAAACGGACGGGAGCCCCTCAGGTGCTATGTTGTGTGCCAAGGACTGGACTAGTTGGCCATGACGCCTTCGGTCCAGGCCTCAACGTCCTCGATGCGCAGGACGTTGGCGACCTCGGCCACGCAGTCGACGCTGGCAAGCTCGGCGGCGGCAGCCTGGACGTCCTTCTCGAGCGCGCGGTGCGTCAGGAAGATGACCGAGCAGGCATCACTGACGCCCGATTTGCCGTCCTCGACCTGGTTGATGAGCGAGATCGAGATGTTGTGCTTGGCAAAGATGTCGACCGTCTCGGACAGGGCGCCCACGCGGTCGGCGACCTTCAGGCGCACATAGTACTTGGTCTGGAGCTCGTCCATGGGCTTAAAGGCGAGGTTGTGGCCATAGGGCTCAATCTCGGGCAGCGGAGCCACGCCGCGGCTGATCTGCTCGGAGAGCGACAGGATGTCGCCCACGACGGCACTCGCGGTGGGGAAGGAGCCTGCGCCGGCACCGTAGAACATGGTCTCGCCCACGGCGTCGCCTACCACGTAGACAGCGTTCATGGCGCCGTTGACCTTGGCAAGCATGTGGTCGGCGGGGATCAGCGTGGGGTGCACGCGGACGTCGACGCCGGCGTCGGTGTTGCGTGCGATGCCCAGCAGCTTGATGGTGTAGCCGAGCTCGCGGGCCTGGGCAATGTCCTCGGCGCCGATGGTACGGATACCCTGCTGGTAGACATCGTCGGTGGTCACACGGGTGCCAAAGCCGATGGAAGCGAGGATTGCCGTCTTGCTGGCGGCGTCGAAGCCGTCGACGTCGGCGGACGGGTCGGCCTCGGCATAGCCCTTTGCCTGGGCGTCGGCGAGCACGTCAGCGTAATCGGCGCCCTCGGCGTCCATGCGCGACAGGATGTAGTTGGTGGTGCCGTTAAGGATACCGGCGATGGTCAGGATCTTGTTGCCCACCAGGTCGTGCTCGAGCGTGCTGACAATGGGGATGCCACCGCCGCAGCTGGCCTCGCACTTAATCTGCACGCCGCACGCGCGCGCCTTCTCGGCGAGCGTCTCGACATGACGGCCCAGCAGGGCCTTGTTGGCAGAGACGACGTGCTTGCCGTTCTCGAAGGCGGTGGTGAATATCTCGGTTGCGGGATGCTCGCCGCCGATCAGCTCGACGACGATGTCGACGGCGGGGTCTGTGACGACGTCGTGCCAGTCACTCGTAAAGGCCTCGCGCTCAATGCCTGCCGCCTCGGCCTGCTCCCAAGCAAGCGCGCAGGCGCGGGTCAGCTTAAGGTCGATGCCGTAGGCTGCCAGGTACTCATCGTGGTGGCTCTTGATCAGACGGGCCACGCCGCCGCCGACGGTTCCCAGACCGATCAGACCGACGTTCACGGTGCGCAGGGGTTCGCTCATAGATAGCTCCTTCGTGCATCTTATGGATGGATTAACCACTTAAAGGTTGAGTGCATTCTAGCGTGAACAGAGGGCGCGTGCTCGCCAGGCAACAGGAGTCGCACAAAACGGCACCCCCGAAACGCTGCGGAAACATTGGAAACATGCTCGCTACAAACGGAACTCCGTAACAAACTGTCAACGTTTGCACCATAAGGTTTGCTTTACCGATCCCGCCATGGGCGCCAGTGCCACGAAGTTCTTGGCCGAGAAGTACGCGGATGCCAAGATCGCCCTGTTCTATAACGATGGCGACACGTACAGCTCAGGCGCCGCCGATACCTTCGCCGAGCAGGCCAAGGCGTCCAAGCTTGATATCGTCGATACCGAGACCTTTAAGGACGATTCTTCCACGAGCTTTACCAACCAGCTCACCAAGGTCATGCGCAAGATCAAGATCGAGGGCCTGACGGGCGAGCTGACGTGGAATGACGAGGGCCAGGTCGAAAAGCCCGCCACAGCCTATGTGATCCAGGACGGCAAGTACATCGCCGCCTAAGTGCGCATAAAGCGCGACCAGTGAGGCCGTTTTATTCAGGGCAGGGACGCCTGTAACAGAACGGAAACATTACTTTCACACAATAAAGTGGCATTACTGCATAAAGTAATAGAAATACGCAGAATTATGGATAAATGAACAAATCCAAAGAAAAGTTGAAATAATCGCCACTTTCCTTAACTAAAGCGTCTAGTATTTTGCGAACGCCGAACACGGCGAAGGATGGCCTGTCGGGTAACCGAAACCCGACGAGATTTGAGAGGAGAGCCGCATGTCGAGCCTCACCGGTAAGTCATTGAACCCTGTTATGAATCGCAGGAGCGTTATCGCGAGCGCAGCAGGTCTGGGGGCGATGTCCATTCTAGCTGGCTGTTCCTCCAACGGCGGCGACAGCGGTTCCGCTTCGAGCGACGCTTCGTTTAAGATCGGCACCATCGGCCCGCTGACCGGCGCCAACGCGTCCTACGGCAAGTCCGTTACCCAGGGTGTCGAGCTTGGCTGCAAGGATTTCTCGACCAAGGAGCTGCCGCTTGCCAGCAAGGCCGAGGATGACCAGGCCGACGGCGAGAAGGCCGTCAACGCCTTCAACACCCTGCTCGACTGGGGCATGCAGGCCCTTGTCGGCCCGACCACCACGGGTGCGTCGGTTGCCGTTGCCGCCGAGTGCGGTAACGACCCCAAGACGTTCATGATCACCCCGTCCGCGTCCTCCGAGGACGTCACCGACGGCAAGGATTGCGTCTTCCAGGTTTGCTTCACCGACCCCAACCAGGGTGTCAACGCTGCCAAGTTCCTGGCGCAGAAGTATGCGGACGAGAAGTTCGTGCTGTTCTATAACTCCGGCGACGCCTATTCTTCGGGCATCGCAGATTCCTTTAAGGCCCAGGCCGCTGAGTCCAAGCTCGAGATTGTTGACGAGGAGACCTTTAAGGACGACTCCGCCACGAGCTTTACCAACCAGCTGACCAAGGCCAAGCAGGCCGGCGCCACCATGATCTTTGCGCCGATCTACTACACGCCGGCGTCCGTCCTGCTCAAGAACGCCAAGGACATGGGCTACGACGTCAAGATGATGGGCTGCGACGGCATGGACGGCATCCTGGGCGTTGAGGGCTTCGATACCTCTCTTGCCGAGGGTCTGCTGCTCATGACCCCGTTCTCCGCCGACGACGAGAAGAACGCCGACTTCGTTAACGCTTACAAGGATAAGTACGGCGATACCCCCGACCAGTTTGCCGCCGACGCCTACGACGGCGTGCACGCGGTGGCCGAGGCCGTCAAGGAGGCCGGTCTTGGTGTCGACGCCGATCCGACCGAGGCTGCCGAGAAGCTGTCCAAGGCTATGCTCAAGATTACCGTTGACGGTCTGACCGGCAAGCTCACCTGGAACGATAAGGGCCAGGTCCAGAAGGAGCCCACGGCGTACGTCATCACCGACGGCAAGTACGTACAGGCCTAATTGGCCGCCTTACATAGAGCGGTTTTGATCCCAAGCAGGGGAGGTTTTGGCCTTCCCTGCTTGCTTGGTATCTAGGGACAGTGTAACGTCCCTGTTTCATACATTAACTGGAAACCTATTCGAAAGGGGGATGTGGAACATGACGGTCTTTATCCAATACCTGGTCAACGGCCTGTCCATGGGCAGCGTCTACGCCATCATCGCGTTGGGCTACACCATGGTCTACGGTATCGCCAAGATGCTCAACTTCGCTCACGGCGATGTCATCATGGTCGGTGCCTATGTCTCGTTCTGCGCCACGTCGTATCTCGGCCTCCCGGGCTGGGCATCTGTAGTTCTCTCTTGTGTGGTCTGCACGGTTCTCGGTGTTCTCATTGAGGGTCTGGCCTATAAGCCGCTGCGCCAAGCAGGCCCGCTGGCCGTTCTGATCACGGCCATCGGCGTGTCTTACTTCCTGCAGAACGCCGCGCAGCTTCTGTGGGGCGCCACGCCCAAGAACTTTACTTCGCTCGTCACCTTCCCGGTGCCGGAGTTCTTGGCCAAGTTTAACGTAAGCGCCGTCTCGCTCGTCACCATCGTCGCCTGCTTGGTTATCATGGCCGGCCTGATGTTCTTTACAGGTAAGACCAAGATGGGCAAGGCCATGCGCGCCGTGTCCGAGGACAAGGCCGCCGCTCAGCTCATGGGCATCAACGTCAACCGCACCATCTCGATGACGTTCGCCATCGGCTCCGCCCTTGCCGCCATCGCCGGCGTGCTCCTGTGCTCCTACTCGCCGGTCCTGCAGCCCACCACGGGCGCCATGCCTGGCATCAAGGCCTTCGACGCTGCCGTTTTCGGCGGCATCGGCTCCATCCCCGGTGCCTTTGTCGGCGGCATTCTCATCGGCATCATCGAGGCGATGGCGCAGGCTTACATTTCCACGAGCCTTGCCAACTCCATCGTCTTTGGTGTTTTGATCATCGTCCTGCTCGTCAAGCCTGCCGGCCTCTTGGGCAAGTACGTCCCCGAGAAGGTGTAGGTGAGCGTTATGAAGTTTCTTAAAGACAAGCAGACGCGTCACGACTTTGTCACGTACGCCATGTGCGTTGTGGCGTTCGCCATCGTGTTCTTTATGCAGTCCAACCACATGATCCCGCGCATGATCGCCGGTCAGCTGGTTCCCATCACGGCCTATATCGTCATGGCCATCTCCCTTAACCTCGTCGTCGGCATCGCGGGCGACTTGTCGCTGGGCCACGCGGGCTTTATGAGCGTCGGTGCCTATACGGGCATCGTCACTGCCGTCGCGCTGGAGAGCACCGTTCCGTCCGATCCGATGCGTCTGATCATCAGCATTGTGGTCGGCGCTATCGCCGCTGCCATCTTGGGCTTCTTGATCGGTATCCCGGTCCTGCGCCTGAGCGGCGACTATCTGGCCATTGTGACCCTGGCTTTTGGCGAGATCATCAAAGAGGTCGTCACCTGCCTCATTGTGGGCGTCGATTCCCGCGGCCTGCATGTGATCTTTAACATCACGGGTAACTCTACGATCGACGACCTGCACCTGCTCGAGGACGGCACCGCCATCATCAAGGGCGCGCAGGGCGCATCGGGCGTGTCGACCTATTCGACCTTCCTTGCCGGCGCAATCCTGGTTATGGTCGCGCTCGTGATTGTGCTCAACCTGGTTCGCAGCCGTACCGGTCGTGCCATTATTGCCGTGCGCGACAACAAGATCGCTGCCGAGTCTGTGGGCATCTCCGTCACCCAGTACCGCATGATCGCCTTCGTGGTTTCCGCTGCCCTCGCCGGTGCTGCCGGAGCCCTGTTCGGCGGTAACTTCTCGCAGCTTTCCGCCACTAAGTTCGACTTCAATACGTCCATCCTCATTCTGGTGTTCGTGGTCCTGGGCGGCCTGGGCAACATGCGCGGCTCCGTTATCGCCGCGGCGCTGCTCACGGTGCTCCCCGAGCTGCTCCGTCAGTTCTCGGACTACCGCATGCTCATCTACGCCATCGTGTTGATTCTGGTCATGGTCTTTACTAACAACCCACAGCTCAAGGCGTTCTTCGCACGCATTAAGGACCGCTTTGCTTCCAAGAAGGAGGTGGCAGCCGATGCCCAGTAAGTTTGAGTTCAACAAGGGCAAGATGGTCCCGTATCCTTCTGGCGCCATCGTTCCCGACCGCGACTTGGGCCAGCGCCCGGCGCTCGAGTGCATCCACCTGGGCATTGAATTCGGCGGCCTTAAGGCAGTCGATGACTTTAGCCTGACCATCGGCAAGACTGAGATCGCCGGTCTCATCGGCCCCAACGGTGCCGGCAAGACCACGGTCTTCAACCTGCTCACCAAGGTGTACCAGCCTACGCACGGCACCATCCTGCTCGACGGTGAGGACACTTCGGGCAAGTCGGTCTACCAGGTCAACCGCATGGGTATTGCCCGTACGTTCCAGAACATCCGCCTGTTCAATACCATGACGGTGGAGGACAACGTTAAGGTCGGCCTGCACAATCAGGAGCGCTACTCCGGTTTTGAGGGCGTGCTGCGCCTGCCGACGTATTGGAAGCACGAGAAGGCCGCCCACGAGCGCGCCATGGAGCTGCTGTCCATTTTTGACATGGAGCACCTGGCAAATGAACAGGCCGGCTCGCTTCCTTACGGCGCTCAGCGTCGTCTGGAAATCGTCCGCGCGCTTGCCACCAACCCCAAGCTGCTGTTGCTCGACGAACCTGCCGCCGGCATGAACCCGTCCGAGACCGCAGAGCTCATGGCGAACATCGTCAAGATTCGCGACACCTTCGGCATCGCCATCATGCTTATCGAGCATGATATGTCGCTCGTTATGAACATCTGCGAGGGTATCTGCGTGCTTAACTTTGGTAAGGTCATCGCCAAGGGCACGGCAGAGGAAATCCAGAACAACGACGCCGTTATCGAGGCGTATCTGGGTAAGCAGGATAAGGGGGAGAACTAAATGGCAGAGCCGATGCTTTCCGTCTACAACATCAACGTCTGGTACGGCGCTATCCACGCCATCAAGGACATCTCCTTTAACGTTAACGAGGGTGAGATCGTGGCCTTGATTGGTGCCAACGGTGCCGGCAAGTCCACAACGCTCAAGACCGTCTCGGGCCTGCTGCGCTCCAAGACCGGCTCCATCAAGTTTATGGGCGAGGACATTACCCATACGCCCGCTGATAAGCTGGTTGGTAAGGGCCTGGCTCAGGTTCCCGAGGGTCGTCGCGCCTTTTTGCAGATGACGGTCGAGGAGAACCTGGAGATGGGTGCCTATACACAGCCCAAGTCCACGGTGGCTCCGGGCCTGGAGCGCGTCTACGAGCAGTTCCCGCGCCTAAAGGAACGTCGTCGCCAGGTCGCCGGCACCCTTTCGGGCGGCGAGCAGCAGATGCTCGTTATGGGGCGCGCCCTTATGAGTAACCCCAAACTGCTTATGCTCGACGAACCTTCCATGGGTCTGGCACCGATTCTGATCGAACAGATCTTCCAGATTGTCGAGGACCTGCACAAGGCCGGCACCACGGTGCTTCTGGTTGAGCAAAACGCGCAGATGGCGCTTTCCATCGCCACGCGCGGCTACGTGCTCGAGACCGGCAAGATCACCATGACCGGTACCGGCCAAGAGCTCCTGCATGACGATAACGTCCGCAAAGCTTACTTGGGCGGCTAGGCGGTTCTGCCGTTCTGCCGAACGGCGGACCAGTTGACGCTGCGCGGGCACCAGAGCGACAACTTGTCATTCAAAGAGGGCGGCATGACCAGAAGGTCTATGCCGCCCTCTTTTCATGTCAATTTGTTCGCTCTGGTGCCCGCTCGCTGTCCGTCCTCTGCCTGCGACGTTGGAGGTAGTCGTTGGGGACGTTTTCCTTCGTCCCCGCCAAATCATTTTGCTCTGTCATGCGGGCTGGTATTTAAAGTGCGACAATGCCGTGTGGAAATAGAAGTGTCATCTGGGGGTCTATCTATGCTGTACGAGTTTTGTGCCGAGAACTTTGAGCGGGTGCCGGCGGCTATCGATGCCGGTGCAAGGCGTATCGAGCTGTGCGACAACCTTGCCGTTGGCGGCACCACGCCTTCGGCCGGCGTTATCAGCGCTACGACCAACTATGCCCACGAACACGATGCACGGGTGATGTGCATGATCCGTCCGCGTGGCGGCGACTTTCACTACAACCAGGACGAGTTGCGTATGATGGAGATGGACCTGGGCCTTGCCGTGAGCGCCGGCGTTGACGGCTTGGTCTTTGGCTGCTGCAAGCCCTGCGCTGGCGGATGGGCGCTCGACGAGCTTACGCTTGGCGCCCTCGTGATGGCTGCGGGCTGCGCGACCGAGGAATGTAAGCGTGAGCCCATCGACATCACCTTCCACATGGCATTTGACCAGCTCTCGCCCGAGGCTCAGCTCGACGCGATTGACACACTCGCCGACTGCGGCATCACACGCATCCTGACGCATGGTGGCGCTGCCGGTACGCCGATCGAGGACAACTTCGAAAACTTGGCCCGCTTGATCGAGTATGCGGGCGACCGCTTGACCATCCTTCCCGGCGGCGGCATTTCCACGGCCAACCGCGATACCGTGGCGGCGGCACTGGGCGTCTCCGAGCTCCATGGCACCAAGATCGTGCCGCTGGAGGTATAACCCGTGGCGCTGGTATTTGACGTTCGGCAGGCGAGCGGTAAGCCCGACGACAACCGCCGCCCCGGCACCGCGTGCCCCTTTTGCGATACCGAGGAACTCGCCAATATCATCCGGCGCGACGGTGACTGCATCTGGCTCGAGAATAAGTTTAAGACCTTGCGGGCCACTCGCCAGACCGTATTGATTGAGTCGTCCGACCACGACGCCGACCTGGTGACCTATGCGCCGGACGAGCTGCATCATGTTATGCGGTTTGCTCTGGATTGCTGGCAGCGGATGATTGACTCCCGACAGTATCGCAGCGTTCTCATGTACAAGAACAAGGGTCCGCTCTCGGGCGGTAGTCTCGTTCATCCGCACATGCAGATTGTGGGTTTGGAGCAGGAAAACGGTTATGCTTCGCTGACTTCCGCCAATTTCGAAGGCATAAATGTCTGGCAACAGGAGAGAATCTCGGTCAACATCTCAACCGAACCGATTATGGGGTTCTTTGAGGTCAATGTTTCAGCCCCGCAGGGAATCGCTGCCAGCGATGACACGAGAGACCAAGCCGAGGCGGATCTCTTCGCCGATGCGATCCAGGTAGCTCTGCGCTATATCCTGAACGAGCACCACGGTGGTCGCGCAGAGTCGTACAACCTGTTCTTCTATCACCTGGGCGGTCGGACCATTGCCAAGGCGCTGCCGCGTTGGGTGGTTTCGCCCTACTTTGTCGGCTATCGTTTGGCCCAGGTCAATGCTGAGACCACGCTCGATGTCGATGCTGAGCGCCTGCGTGCGCATCTGGAAACGCTCGTATAGTAAGACTAACACCCGCGTAATGCGGGCAGTCTAGCGTGCCATGGCGTTGCGGCCGGCCTCGACACGCTTGCGCTGGGCGGCGCGCTCCTCGCCGGTCAGACGCTCAAAGAGGCGCCCGATAAGCGAGGCGAGCACCTGCTGAAACAACGTTCCACACATGACGGGAAACACGACTTCGCCCGGAAAGTATTGCGTGGCGATGACGGCGCCCGAAGAGATGTTACGCATGCCGCAGGTAAAGCACATGGTAGTCGTCTCGCTATATGGCAGATGCAGCGCACGGGCGACCAGAAAACCGACGACAAAGCCGCTGATGGCGAAGGTCAAAATAAAGAGGGCGACTTCCAGGCGCACCGCGTTCATGTGCAGCACGTACTCGCTCATGGCGGTGGAGTTGGAGGCGATAACGCCCATCATCATGAACTTGCAGGCGGGCGAGAGCGCGGGGGAGAGCTTCTCGTGTCCCCATCCACGCGTGAGCTCGTTGATCACGATGCCGAGCACGGCGGGGATGGCGATCATAAAGGCCATGTCCTGCATCATGCTCGGCACATCGATCGAGACGGTGGCACCCAGCAAGAGCTTAAGCGTGAGCGGAATCGTCACAGGGGAGATAACCGAGGACGTCAGGATGATGGTGAGCGCGAGCGGGCCGTTGCCGCCGAACATGCTGATCCACATAAAAGCGGTGACGGCCACGGGCACGCTGTACTCGAGCACGATGCCGCAGACAAGGTTGGGGTTGGAGCCAAAGAAGAGTGACCCCATGGCATACGCCGCGATGGGAATAAGCACTGCCGAGACCAGCAACGCCAGAATCAGGTGCAGCGGACGGTGGAACACCTCGGCTACCTGGTGAAAGGTGTTGCTGAGCGCACCCTGAAACGTCATAAAGGCGAAGAGGGCGGGAACAATGGGCTTGAGTACGCCGATCTGCTGGGGAAAGAGCACGCCGAGCGCCACGCAAATCGGAACGATGATCTGCATATGCCCCGCGAGGAACTTTCCCAGTCCAGCCCATTGCTTCATATGCCCCGTGACTCCCTTTATCCGCGAACTCGTTTGTATGGATATGCTAGACGCTCGTATGTGTCCGTGCGGCTGAAACGCTCGATTATTTCGAGGCCATTACCGCCATCGTTTGCCGAAACCGCGGCGCACCGCGGCGTTTTGCGTCCGCGCTGCACGGTATAATAAATCCGTTCAACAGATCTGCCTGCCGAAGCGGGCATACACAGAGGACTCATCGCTATGAACCGTGAGAGGTATCGCGGCGACCTGCCCCTATCAGGGGTGGGTGCCTATGTCATCGCTTAAGACGACGCATCGCTGGGCGGTCGCTCAGCAAAACCCCGAGCTCGAAAAGGAGCTTTCGGCTGGTCTGGGCATTCCCGGGCTGGTGGCGCGCATTATGGTCGCGCACGGCATTGGCTCCATCAAAGAGGGCCAATTGTTTTTGACGCCTTCGCTCGATCGCGACTGGGCCGACCCACTCATTATCCCGGGCATGTCGGTCGTTGCCGACCGCGTCGAGCGTGCTATTCGCAACCACGAGCACATTGCGGTCTTTGGCGATTTTGACGTTGACGGCATTACGTCGACCTGCCTGTTGACCGAGGCGCTGCGCACGTTTGGCGCCGATGTCACGCCGTTTATTCCGCATCGCTTTGATGAGGGCTACGGTCTTTCGCGCGCGGCACTCGACCGCGTTAACGAGCTCGCTCGCCCCCAGCTGATCGTGACCGTCGATAACGGCATTGCCGCCAAGGAAGAGGTTTCCTATCTGGAGAGCCTGGGGATTGATTTGGTGGTCACGGACCATCACGAGCCCTCCGACCAGGTGCCGCAGGGTGTGCCCCTGACCGACCCCAAGCTCGAAGACGAGGGCCCCTCGCGCGAGCTTGCCGGTGCTGGTGTGGCGCTCAAGCTGGTGCAAGTCCTGGGTGAGCGCCTGGGCAAGCCGTCGTATTGGCGTTCGCTAATCGAGGTCGCGGCGCTGGGCACCGTGTCCGACATGATGCCGCTCACGCCCGAGAACCGCGCGCTGGTTGCCGAGGGCATCCAGCAGATGCGCGTGACGGCCCGCCCCGGCTATATCGCGCTTGCCTCGCTCGCCAAGGCGGACCTTTCGAGCATTACGGCGGATGGCCTGTCATTCTCGCTCATTCCCCGCTTAAACGCTGCCGGTCGCATGGCCGATCCCAAGCTGGCGCTCGACCTGCTGCTTGCCCACAATCCCATCGAAGCAAGCGCGCTGGCGGCTGAGCTCGAGGAAATCAACCGCCAGCGCCGTGAGATCGAGGCGGAGCTCACGCGCGATGCTATGGCAAAGGTCGAGGAGACCTATGACGGCGGACGCGCGATCGTCGTGGGCGGTGAAGGCTGGCACGAGGGTGTCAAGGGCATCGTGGCAAGCCGTCTGACCAACCGCTATCACGTGCCGGCACTGCTGTTCTCGATCGAGGACGGTATCGCGCGCGGCTCTGGTCGCTCGGTGGGCAAAGTTAACCTGTTTGACGCCGTCGAGCGCTGTTCCGACCTGCTGATTCGTCGCGGCGGACATGCCGGTGCGGTGGGAGTGACCATCGAGGCATCCAAGCTCGATGAATTCCGTCGTCGCCTTTCCGCCGTGCTATCGGAGATTCCCGTCGAGGACTTTGAAGACATCGACGAGGTTGCCGCCACGGTCGACCTTTCCGAGCTGAATATTGAGACCATCGAGCAGATTTCCCGTCTTGAGCCGTTTGGCCAGGGCAACAAGGTGCCGCTGCTGGCCGCCGAGGGCGTGACGATGTGCGATCGCGCCGTGGTGGGCAAAACCGGCGAGCACATGCGCTTTGTGGCGACCGATGGCGCCGCGAGTGTGCCGGCCATTATGTTCCGCGTGCCGCAAATCGATAAGCTCATCAACTGCGATAGCGCTGTCGACTTGGTGTTCGAGGCCGTTGCCGAGCATTGGCAGGGGCGTGTGAAGCCCAAGCTCATGATCAAGGATGTTCTGGTCCGCGATACCACGCTGCCCAGCGTCGACGATCCGGCATGCGAGCTTCGTCGTGGCGTGCAGCCGGCGGATTCCGGCCTGCGCCTGGAGTCGCGTAAGCGCGAGACGCTCGCCCAGCTTTCCTATACCGAGCTGACGCGCTCGCTTATCCATAGCTTTATCGGCTCGAACCAGCCGCACCGCGCGCAGGTCGAGGCGCTCGATGCCCTGGCCGATCACCAAAGTGTTCTGGCCGTTATGGGAACGGGGCGCGGCAAGTCACTCATCTTCCATGTGCATGCCGCGCGCGAGGCGGTCCTTCGCGGACGTGCGAGCATCTTTGTCTATCCGCTGCGCGCGCTCGTTGCCGACCAGGCCTATCACCTCTCGTCGACGATGGCCGCGCTCGGCATTGGCGTCGGCGTGTTGACCGGCGAGACCGTGGAGGCGGCGCGCGATGACGTGTTTGCCGGCTTGGCTTCGGGCCGTACCGGCATCGTGCTCACGACGCCCGAGTTCCTGTCCATTCACCGCGACCGCTTTGCGCGTTCGGGGCGCATCGGTTTTGTCGTTATCGATGAGGCACACCACGCTGGCCTTGCCAAGGGCGGCGACCGCAGCGCCTATCTCGACATGCCCGATATCCTCAAAGCCCTGGGCGACCCGGTCGTTATGGCCGCGACGGCCACCGCGACGGCTCCGGTCGTGGCCGAGCTTGCCCGCATGCTTCCGATCACTCACACGGTGGTCGACGAGACGGTGCGCGAGAACCTGCAGCTCGAGGACGACCGAGATCTTGCGAGCCGCGAGAACCGTTTGGTGTCGATCGTGGCGATGGGGGAGAAGACCGTCATTTACGTCAATTCGCGTGATCAGTCCGTGGCGCTTGCCAAGACACTACGCAAACGCGTTCCCGACTGTGCGACCCATATCGCGTTCTATAACGCGGGGCTTGCGCGTTCCGATCGCCGTCGCGTGGAGGAAGCATTCCGAGACGGAAGCCTCAGCTGCATCGTTTCGACCTCCGCCTTTGGCGAGGGTGTCAACCTGCCCGATATCCGCCATGTCGTGCTCTACCACATGCCGTTTGGCGCCATCGAGTTCAACCAGATGAGCGGACGTGCCGGCCGCGATGGCCAGCCCGCCGTGATCCATCTGCTCTATTCGTCGCGCGACGCCCGCATTAACGAGCGCCTGCTCGACTGCTATGCGCCCGAGCGCGACGAGCTCGTCACGCTCTATCGCGCGCTGCAGACCATGTGGCGCTCCAACCGCGGCAAAACCGGGGACGATTCCTTTAGTGCGAGCGATATCGACATCGCGCAGATGTGCCTTGCCATCGATGCTCGCACGCCGGTCGACGAGCGTTCGGTGGAAAGCGGCCTGGGAATCTTCGAAGAGCTTGGTTTCTGTCGAGTTTCGGGGTTTGACGACACTCGTCGCATCGCGATGGCCGAAAACCCCGGCCGCGTGCAATTGAGCAGGTCAATTCGCTATTTGGAGGGCTTGCGCTCGCGCATGGAGTTTTCGGCTTTCCGGAGCTGGGCGCTCGATTCGTGCGCTTCTGATATGCTAGCCAAAGTTAACCGCCCGATCGTACCGCGGGCCTAGGGGAAGGGGACCTCGATGGATGCCGCAGCCCGTACCGCCCATGATTCCACCCTCCAGCCGTTTTCGGAGATGGAGCACTATAAGCATGCCGATGAGCTGCCGCCCGAGATTATGGCGGACAGCTACGACAAGCTGGAGCGCCTGTGCCTCAAATATATGAATGAGGACGACTTTTCTAAGGTTGAGCAGGCCTACTGCTTTGCCGCCGAGAAGCACTGCAACCAAAAGCGCCGCTCGGGCGAGATGTACATTAACCATCCCGTCGAGGTTGCCATCATTTTGGCCGATCTCAAGATGGACTGCGATGTGGTGTGTGCCGCGCTGCTGCACGATACCGTCGAGGATACCGAGACCTCGCTCACCGATGTTTCCGGCCTGTTTGGCGATACGGTGGCCGAGCTCGTCGATGGCGTGACCAAGCTCACCAACATCGAAGTCGACAGCATGGACGAGAAGCAGGCGCTCACGCTGCGCAAGATGTTCCTCGCCATGTCCAAGGACATCCGCGTCATCATCGTTAAACTTGCCGATCGTCTGCACAACATGCGAACGCTGGCAGCCCTGCGCGAGGATCGTCGCCTGTTTAAGGCTCGCGAGACCATGGACGTGTACGCGCCCTTGGCCGACCGCCTGGGCATGAGCTCTATTAAGTGGGAGCTCGAGGACCTGTCCTTCTTCTACCTGGAGCCCGATGCCTACCAGCGCATCGCGCGTATGGTAGCTGAGTCGCGCGAGGTCCGCGAACGCTACCTTGCCGAGACCATCAAGACGCTTACCGATGAGCTCAACCGCATTGGTCTGGAGGACTTCCAGATCAACGGCCGCTCCAAGCACTATTGGTCCATCTACCAAAAGATGAAGCGCAAGGGCAAGGAGTTCTCCGAGATCTACGACCTGGTGGCGCTGCGCGTTATTACCCATTCGGTGCGCGATTGCTACTCCACGCTCGGTGCGGTGCATACGCTGTGGCACCCCATGCCTGGTCGCTTTAAAGACTATATCGCCATGCCTAAGGTCAATAACTACCAGTCGCTCCACACGACGGTCATCGGCCCTACGGCTCGTCCGCTCGAGATTCAGATTCGAACCTATGAGATGCATGAGCAGGCCGAGTACGGCATTGCCGCCCACTGGCTATATAAGAAGTCAGGCGGATCGTCTGCTTCCAAGACCAATGACGCTCAACGTTTGGACGACCAGATCAACTGGCTCAAACATTCGCTCGATTGGGCGGCTTCCGACGAGATCACCGATGCCAAGGAATACCTGCACTCGCTGAAGGTCGATCTGTTCGATCAAGAGATCTTTGTCTTCACGCCCAAAGGCGAGGTCATGGCGCTTCGTGCCGGCTCCACGCCGCTCGACTTTGCCTATGCCGTTCACACCGAGGTGGGAAACCACTGCGTCGGCGCCAAAATCAACGGTGCGGTGGCTCCGCTCACGCACGAGATCAAGACGGGCGACCGCGTTGAAATCCTGACTAACAAGAGTTCCAAGCCGTCGCGCGATTGGCTCAAGATCGTTAAGACGCCTTCCGCCAAGTCAAAGATCCGCCGCTATTTTGCCGCTGCGACCAAGGACGACGACGCTGCCGCCGGTCGCGATATGCTGGCCAAGGACCTGCGTAAGCGTGGCTATGGCATTTCTACGCCGCGTTCGACGCGTGCGCTCAACGCCGTGGCGGAGCAGTTTAACTTCAAGCAGCTCGAGGACCTGTTTGCCGCCGTCGGCGCCGGCAAGGTTGCCCCGCGCGCTGTGGGCAATAAGGTTGAGCAAATCTTGGACCCCAAGCCTGAGGAACAGCTCACCAAGGCCGAGGCTATCGCCGAGGTCGTGAAGCAGCCTGCCCGCGGCTCCAACCGCAAGCCGCAAAAACGCGGCAAGAGCGCCAGTAACGGCATTATCGTTAAGGGCGAGAGCAACAGCGGCCTGCTGGTCCGTCTGGCTCATTGCTGCAACCCCGTGACGGGCGACGACATCGTCGGCTTCATCACGCGCGGTCGTGGCGTTTCGGTGCATCGCGCCAACTGCCCTAACGTCAAGGGTCTTATGGAACATCCCGAGCGCATGATCGATGTGGAGTGGGACGGCGCTGCCGACACCCTCTTCCAGGTCGAGATCGTGGTCGAGTGCCTGGACCGCATGGGCCTGCTCAAGGATGTCACCATTGCCATTGGCGATGCGGGCGGCAATATCCTTTCTGCCGCCACGTCGACCAACCGCGAGGGTATTGCAACCCTGCGCTTTATGGTCGAGATCTCGGACGCGAGTGGTCTGGATCCGCTGCTTGCTTCCATCAGCAGTGTCGATTCGGTCTACGACGCTCGCCGTCTTATGCCCGGCGAAGGCGGAGCTCAGCTCAAGCGCCGTGTGTAGGTGCGAGAGCCTCTTGGCATCATAGATATTGGTTACGTTCGAGGCATCGTTTGGTGCCTCGAACGTATTTTAGAAGGAGGGTATGCGCATGGGCGATATGACTTTGGACCTGACACCCCGAGGCACGGCTTCGATTGAGGCACTCGTCAACGGCCCGATTCAGACCAACAGTTACGCCGTGATTTCGAATGACGAGTGCTTAATCGTCGATCCGGCGTGGGAGGGCGAGCGTCTTGTGGAGCATATCCGCACCGCGCATCCCGAGGTGCGCGTACTCGGCTCTGTCTGCACGCACGGTCATGCCGACCATGTTGGCGGGGTCGCCGGGGTTCGAGCTGTTGTTGGCGACGGCGCACTATATGAGTTGTGCGATAAGGACGTGACGGTACCTCGCGCAAATATCGAGGAGCAGCGCGCCATGTGGGGTATTGAGACGCCCGATCCGGGTGAGCCGACGCGCTTGCTTGCCGAGGGCGATACAATCGAGGTGGGCGACGTCTGTCTGCAGGTGATCGAGACGCCGGGGCATACGCCGGGCGGCATCGTCCTGTTCGCCGCGACCGAGCAGGGGAACATCGCCTTTGTGGGCGACACGCTTTTCCCGGGCAGCCACGGTCGTACCGATCTTTCCGGCGGTGACGAGGCGGCGATTATGCGCTCGCTCTCCAAACTTGCCAAGACGCTTCCGCCCGATACCGTTTGCTTGACGGGCCATGGCGATTCGACCACGATGGCGCGCGAACTTATGCAGAATCCGTTTATGCAGATGTAGGCTCGAAGCCGTCTTTCGAACCACGAAGACCGCTCAATCGTCAAGCTATTTTCCCCAGCGGGTCGATTCTGTGGGGCAAACGGTCAAAATTTGTCCAATCGGATGGTATTCGTGAACAAACGAACGTTTATGCTCGGGTATGTCGTGGTAAAATCTCAGGCGTTATCGGAGCAACCTTACAGGAGGTTTCTTTTATGCTCGTCAACGCAGCAGACATGCTCAAGAAGGCCGAGGCCGGCAAGTACGCTCTCGGTGCCTTCAACACCAACAACCTCGAGTGGACCCTGGCTATTCTCCAGGCCGCCGAGGAGGCCAAGTCTCCGCTGATCCTTCAGTGCACCGCTGGTGCCGCTAAGTGGATGGGCGGTTTCAAGGTCTGCGCCGACATGGTCAAGGCTGCCGTCGAGGCCACGGGCGTTACCGTTCCCGTCGCCCTTCACCTCGATCACGGTTCTTACGAGGACTGCTTCAAGTGCATCGAGGCCGGCTTTACGTCCATCATGTATGACGGCTCTCACGAGGAGACCTTCCAGCTTAACCTCGACCGCACCAAGGAGCTCGTTGAGCTTGCCCACTCCAAGGGCATGTCCATCGAGGCCGAGGTCGGCGGTATCGGCGGCACTGAGGACGGCGTGACCTCCAACGGCGAGCTCGCTGATCCTGCTGAGTGCAAGCAGATTGCTGACCTGGGCGTCGACTTCCTCGCATGCGGTATCGGCAACATCCACGGCGTGTATCCCGCCGACTGGGCTGGCCTTTCCTTCGAGCGTCTGGGCGAGATCAAGGCCGAGACCGGCGACCTGCCCCTCGTTCTGCACGGTGGCACCGGCATCCCCGAGGATCAGATCAAGAAGGCCATCTCCCTGGGTATCTCCAAGATCAACGTCAACACCGACCTGCAGCTCGTCTTCGCCAAGGGCGTTCGCGAGTACATCGAGGCTGGCAAGGATCAGCAGGGCAAGGGCTTCGACCCCCGCAAGCTCCTCAAGCCTGGTCGCGACAACATCGTTGCTCGCACCAAGGAGCTCATGGAGGAGTTTGGCTCCGTCAACAAGGCGTAAGTAGCGGTTTAACTTTCCCGTCGGAGGCCCCGTTCACCCTACGCTTTTCCCTTGCGCTCACCTGGCTTTGCCAGAAGTCGCGCAATGGGAAAAGCTTCGGGTGAACGGGGCCTCCTTCGTTAACTCGCCACAGGGTTACTGGGCTGAATTCATTTTTTATAGGTACCGTTTATCGGTGTTGAGGGTTCCTTTATTGGGGCTTTCTTTTTATCTCGCTACAATGGACTTCAAGAGTTCTAATGACTTGGAGTTTGGTATGGCTGTTATTAATGTGCTGCCTTCGGATGGGAAGGTTATTGACGAGGGTCCTGTTGGTTGCTCTGTTGATGTTTGCAATGATGACTTCCTTTTTCTAGATGTTGGCTTGCCACCCGAGATTCTGCGTTTAAAGGACGCGGGGTATCTTTCGCAGGCTATTGAGGCCTGCGACCGTCTACTTGCCCAAAATCCCGATCCCTCGCTCGCTGCCTGCGTCCGTGCCGAGCGGTATCGCATGCTTGAGACGCCGCTTCATTTTTCGGTGTCGCGCGATCGAGCTATTGCGATGATTCGCGAGGAGTGGCCTGAGTTTACCGAGGAGCAGTTTAACGATCTGATTGACCGTAAGCGTATTGACTGGCGCTTTATCGACGGCGAGCTGTTCGTTCTCGACAACTTCCTCGATTCGCTTCGCGTATATCCCAAAGAGGTCCCCGGCATGCGTCCCGATCCTACGGACGGAATTGCACTGCGCAACGAGATGCTCAAGGAGATGGAGTTGCAAAATGGATTGGCTCGCGTCATTACGCTTAAAGCATCTGTGTCTGTCCCCGGCGCTCTAGAGGGGGAGACCGTTCGCGCTTGGCTTCCCGTTGCCGCCACCTGCCACCAGCAGTCTCGGGTCGAGATTCTCGACATGACGCCGGAGGGTGCTGTTGCTCCCGCGAACGCTTCGGCGCGTACCGCCTCGTGGTCTTCTTCGAGTGAACGCTCATTCTCGGTGACCTATCGTTATCACATCGATGCTGCTTATTGTGATGTCTACGGTGGCACACTTCCGGTTCATCCGCGTATGGACGCGCCTCTGCCCGAGGATATTTCCGAGGATCGTCCGCACATTGCATTTACGCCGTATCTGCAGCAGCTGACGGCCGGTGTTGTTGACGGACTCGAGGATCCGCTCGATCGCGCTCGTGCTATCTATGATTATCTGACGCAGCATATCGACTATCGCTATCAGCCGCCGTACTTGCTTTTGGGATCTATTGCCGATGACTGCGCGCATTCGCTCCGCGGCGATTGCGGCGTTATGGCGCTCACGTTTATCACCATGTGCCGTATCGCGGGCGTGCCTGCCCGTTGGCAGAGCGGCCTGTACGTTGCGCCCGATTCGGTGGGGTCGCACGACTGGGCAGAGTTCTATACGCCGCAGACCGGTTGGCTCAACGCCGACGTGTCATTTGGATCTTCTGCTCACAGGATGGGGGAGGAGTGGCGCCGCCGTCACTACTTTGGCAATCTCGACCCATGGCGTATGGTGGCCAACAATCGATTCCAGGCAGAGTTTGAGCCCTCTTTCGACGGCATGCGCGAGGACCCTTACGATAACCAGATGGGTGAGGCTTCGGTCGACGGTCGCGGATGCCGTCAGCGCGAGATGCTACGCACGGTCGAACTCATCGGGTTGATTTCCGATCTCAGCCGAACACATTGAGCGAATAGGCCGTTCCCGCAGCTAGCCGAACGCCCCCGCTGCCCCTCCTGGGGCCCGGGGGCGCCGTTTTCCCAGTTGAAGGAACG
>CABUQW010000002.1 GCA_902493895.1 uncultured Collinsella sp.
GCCGTCCTCCGATCTCCCGGGGCCGGCCGATCCGGCCCTCAGGGTATCGGGTTCCCACATTCATCCGCACATGTGCGGATGAATGTGGGAAGTGTTCGGATAAAGTCGATAATCAAGGCGCGGCCGGTGAGACCAAACCCCGCCATGCTTCTTATGTGCAGTAAAGCTAATGCTGCTAAAATATAAAGTGCTCATGTAGTTTAAACGCACGACGATAAGGAGCACCAGTGGGTAACCACTTCCGTACCTCCGGTGCGGGCGATGATGCCCCCAAGACGCAGACAGGCGTCCAGGGCAGTCGTTTCGCCACTCCGGATTCAGAGGGCCAGCCTGTTGCTCAGGCCCCCGCTCAGCC
This sequence comes from uncultured Collinsella sp., assembly GCA_902493895.1. Classification (GTDB taxonomy): domain Bacteria; phylum Actinomycetota; class Coriobacteriia; order Coriobacteriales; family Coriobacteriaceae; genus Collinsella. Next base: position 356 of record CABUQW010000002.1, read on the forward strand.
GGCAGATCAGGCACAGCCGGCATCCGATCCCTTTGCCTACAATCCCACCAGCGATGTCGCACTTTCTGGCACGGCGGGTTTTGAGCCCGTTCAGGCCGTGACCGCTCGCGTGGAGCAGCCTCAGGCTGGCGCCGCCACGCCGCAGCCTACCATGGCCGGCATTCCCGACCCCTTGACCCCTGCGACGCCGGCTCCTCAGCCTGCGCAGTCCGGTCTCTTTGCCGCTATTCCCGACCCCACTCAGCCTGCTGCCCCGGTGGTCGAGAGCGATCAGGCCGCCGAGGTCGCAAGCCTCGATAACGCGCTCAACAACCCCGATTTCACATCGGTGTTTGCGCCCATCGATCCGCAGGCCAGCCGCAAGAAGATGGCCAAGCAGGCCGGTGTCGAGCCCGTTATCCTTATGGAGCATGTCACCAAGATCTATCCGGCACAGCCCAACAAGCCTGCACTCGACGACATCAACATCGAGATCTATCCGGGCGAGTTCGTCTTCCTGGTCGGTCACTCCGGTTCGGGTAAGACCACGCTGCTGTCGACGCTCAACCGCGACGTCAAGCCGACGAGCGGCCGCATCCTGGTTGCCGGTCAGGATCTCATGAAGATCAAGAACCGCAAGGTTCCGTTCCTGCGCCGCCAGATTGGCGCCGTGTTCCAGGACTTTAAGCTTCTGCCGCAAAAGACCGCCTACGAAAACGTGGCGTTTGCCCTTCAGTGCATCGGCAAGCCCAAGGGCGTCATTCGCAGCCAAGTGCCCGAGGTGCTGCGTCTGGTCGGTCTGGCCGATCAGATGGACTCGCTGCCCGACCAGCTTTCCGGTGGCGAGCAGCAGCGCGTTGCCGTCGCCCGCGCTATGGTCAACCGTCCGCCGCTGCTGATCTGCGACGAGCCCACGGGTAACCTCGACCCGGCGATCTCGCTGGGCATCATGAAGCTGCTCGAGCGTATTAACCGCACCGGCACCACCGTGATCGTCGCCACGCACGACCGCGAGATGGTCGATAGCATGCACCGTCGCGTGATCGCCCTTGAGGGCGGCCACGTTATCCGCGACCAGGAGAGGGGAGGTTACGGCAACTATGGCACCAACTAACGTGGGCTACTCCTTCAAAGAGGCAATCAGCCACTTCTTCCGTAACTGGACTACCTCGCTCGGCGCCGTCATCACGATCTTCCTTTCGCTGTTTATCATCGGCCTGTTCATCATGGGCTCCGCGATGCTGAACTCCGTGATCGGCACCGTCGAGGATCAGGTTGTCATCAACGCGTTCATTAGTGATGACGCTGATCAGGCCGATGTTCAGGCTTTTGAGGCCGAACTTAAGACGTGGAATAACGTCAAGTCCGTGACCTATAAGGACAAGGACGACGCGCTGGCCGAGTATACGAGCAAGATGTCGGGCAACGCCGACGCCACCATGAGCGCGCTCGATGGCCAGAACCCGCTGCCGGCTTCCTTCGCTATTGAGATGGACGATCCGTCCAAGGTCGAGAGCACGGCAGAGAAGCTCAAGAAGGATGCCGATTTCCAGAAGATCGCGGATGACGGCGACGTCAACGCGAGCGTACTGTACGGCCAGGAGGAAGTGAGCCGCCTGTTCCAGGTGACCAACTACATCCGCATCGCCGCCGTGGTGCTCGTTGGCCTTCTGACCTTTATCGCATTCATCTTCATCAACAACACGATTCGCCTGTCCATTACGGCGCGTCGCCGTGAGATTGCGATTATGCGTCTGGTCGGCGCCAGCAACGGCTTCATTCGTGGCCCGTTTATCACCGAGGGCGTACTGCAGGCCATTTTGGGCTCGCTGCTTTCCATCGGCGTTCTGGAGCTGCTGCGCAATCTGATGATTCCGCGTCTGCAGGAGAGCATCGGCTGGATGTCGTTTGCCCTGCCGATGCAGTACTACCTGGTGACCTATGCTGCGCTGATTCTGGTCGGCGTGATTATCGGTCTCTTTGGTTCTGCCATCGCCATGCGCCGCTACCTGCGCGTGTAGGCATGCCTGGAATTCATCCCTTCCAACGGGTCGTCTCTTATGGGGCGGCCCGTTTTTTGTCCCCTAGGGATCATTTGGGTAGACTCTTGGGATGTAAACGGCAATCGATAGCAAGGAGGCGCCATGGGGCGCAATAACAAGCATAAGCGTGGGGCTCGCAATAAGCGTGGGCCGGTGCGCAGCGAACGCCGTCCGAGCCTGACCGGGCGCGTGCAGCTCCATGAGCACAGTGCCTATGTCATAACCGAGAATGGCGACTACAAGGTCATGGGCCGCGGCAAGCGTGAGATCATGGACGGCGATACCGTTGCCGTGAGCATTAAGAACAGCCCGCATGGCGAGCGTCGCGCCGTGATCGAGGGCGTGGTTGAGCGCGCAGCTATAAGCGTGGTGGGCACGTACCAGACCGCCGGTCCGCTCGGTGTGATTGAGCCGCTCGATTCGCGCCTGAAGGCCGACTTCTTCATTTTGCCCGAGGACACCTCGGCGGTTCGTCTGGGTGTCCACCCGGGTGATGCTGTTGTCGCGCGCATTTTGACCTACCCGACGCGCCTGGAATCGGGCACTGTGACGATCGAACGCCGCATTGGCGGAGATGACGCGCCCGATTTGGGCGTTCAATATGTGATGGCGCGTTACGGCTATACCGATAGCTATCCCGAGGCTGCGCTAGACGAGGCCGAGGGGCTTTCGCTCGATGTGTCCGCGGCGCTTAAGGACCCGCTCCGCCGCGATCTGCGCGACCGCTTTGTCATCACGATCGACCCGGTCGACGCGCGCGACTTTGACGATGCCATTTCGCTGGAGCGCACGCCCGAGGGCGGCTATAAGCTGGGTGTGCATATCGCCGACGTTTCACACTATGTGGCTTGGGACGGGCATATCGATCTTGAGGCTCGCCATCGCACGACATCGGTGTATCTGGCCGATCGCGTGCTTCCCATGCTGCCCGAACGCCTGTCCTGTGACCTGTGCTCGCTTCGCCCTGACGAGGACCGTCTTGCGTTTACCGTCGATATCGAGCTCGATGAGCAGGGTCGCGTGCGGCATTACGATCCGTATCCCAGCGTGATTCGCTCGCGTGTGCGTCTGGACTATGACGGCGCCGAGGCGCTGCTGGTGCGTGCCGGTGCGGTTGAGTATTCGGTGCCGGCGGGCGCGGCTGAGGATGTTGAGGCTGCTGAGGCCTTGCGCGAGGAAGCGCTTGAGCGCGGTCTTGCGTGCGAGGAGGCCGCCCGCGGCTACAACGTCGACCTCGGCGATTTCCTTGTCGCCGCTAACGAACTCGCCGAACTTCGCCGTCGTATTCGTCGCGCCCGCGGCTCAGTCGATTTTGACACGGCCGAGATTCGCGCTCTATTGGATGAGGACGGAGTGCCCGTGCAGATTGTGGCGCGTGAGCGTTCGTGTGCCACGTCGCTTATCGAGGAAGCCATGCTGCTCGCCAACGAGTGCGTTGCAGAGTGGCTGGCGGACCGTGATATCGAGGCCTGCTATCGCGTGCATGAGGATCCGAGCCCCGACAGCCTGCACGGTGCCGCCGTTGCGCTGGCGCAGCTAGGCATCATCGACGATCGCCGTGCTGCCGGTATTGCCCTGGGGAGTCCCGATGAACTGCAGGCTGCAGTTGATGCTGCCGCCGGTACGGCCAACGCACCGCTCGTCAACACGCTGCTTCTGCGCAGCATGCAGCGCGCGCTGTACAAGCCGCGCAACGAGGGCCACTTTGCGCTCGCCGCGCCGTGCTACTGCCACTTTACGAGTCCCATCCGTCGCTACCCCGATCTGGTGGTGCACCGCGTACTCAAGCTGCAGTTGGCCTATGAGCAGCTCGGCGGCAAGGACGCCTTGGTCCGTACGCCGCGGCTGATCGGCAAGGGGCGCGAGTCGCTGCCGCGCATTCTGCCGCAGATCTGCCGCGCATGCAGCGATGCCGAGCGCGCGGCGGATGCCGCCAGCCATGCGACGCAAAAGATCAAGATTGCCCAGTACTATGAGGACCGTCTGGGCGAGCGCTATGCCGGAACCGTCTCGTGGATTAGCAGCATGGGCCTCTTTGTGCGCTTGGACCTGACGCAGGTCGAAGGCTTGGTTTCGATCAAGAGCCTGGGCAACGAGTGGTTCGAGTTCGACGAGGACGCGCTAACGCTCACAGGTGCCGACACGGGCACCCGTTACGAGCTGGGGCAGCGCGTAATTATCGAGGTCTCGCGCGTCAATACCACGCGTGGGCACTTGGACTTTAAGCTTATCCATTAGCCAAATCCCGACTTATGGTGGGGGAGCGGAGGGCGGCCTTTCGGGACCGCCCTTCGCATTTGAATCGTGGTTACCTTGCCGTCTGCTCGGCCGCCCGCTTACCTGCTATTTGAGAGGTAAAACCTACCAAAATAAACCTGTCCCTTTTTGGCAGGTTTACAAGAAAGCGGGGATGAGATGGCGACGGTGTACGGTTATGCGCGGGTGAGTTCGCGCGATCAGAATCTGAATCGACAGCTGGATGCGCTGGGCGCCTATGGCGTGGGCTCGGCGAATATTTATGCCGACCATGCGAGCGGCAAGGACTTCGATCGACCGCGTTATCGCGAGCTGCTGCACGTCCTGGGAGACGGGGACGTGCTGGTGGTGCTTTCTATCGACCGACTTGGTCGTAATTACTCCGAGATTCTTGAGGAATGGCGACGCATTACCAAGGAGCTCGGGGTTGCCATTGTGGTGTTGGATATGCCATTGCTTGACACGCGCGCCAGGGCCAGCGACGCGCCGGATGTGACCAACACCCTGATTGCCGATATTGTGCTGCAACTGCTGAGCTACGTGGCGCAGGTGGAGCGCGAGAATATCCATCGGCGCCAGGCGGAGGGAATTGCAGCGGCGCGGGCGCGAGGGGTCCGTTTCGGTCGACCTCGCAAGCCGTGCCCTCCTCAGTTTGAGCTGGTGCGCGATAGCTATGAGGCAGGCGATATTACCCGCAGCCAGGCAGCAAAGTGCTTGGGTGTGTGCGTGGGGACGTTCGATCGCTGGATGCGCGAGGCGGGGTAGGGGTTTGCGTCGCTTTGTCGCTTCCTGTTGCGATTCAAATTTTGATACGTTGACGATGTCATTTGGGGCTACACTCGCTGATATTCAAAAAAGGAGGTTGGCCCTTGGCACGCGTAAAACAAATAATCGGATGGACCGCGATCGTTCTGTTCGCTGTAACGCTGACGGGCATCTGGGTGCTGACGGAGCAAAATGCGGTAGAGACGTCGTTGCTGAGCGAGTCCACCGCGCGTGTGGTGGAGGGTCAGGCTACGGGCGTTCAGGCTGCCGATGCCACGGGTGAAGCTCAGACGGAGAACGGAATGACCGGGGGCGCCGATTCGGCTGCCTCGAATGTCCGGTCTGGCCGACTTGCTTCCATTCGCATGTGGGTGGGCGCAAACGTCCGTCGCGTTGCCCATACCGTAGAGTTTTTCTTCGTCGGATTGTTCGCCTCGGTGGTCGTGGTTTGCTTTTCCAGGCGTCCGTGGAGCGTATGCTCCCGTTGCGTGCCCGTATTGCTCTTTTGCGCCGCCTGCTCCGTTGGCGATCAGGTGCATAAGATCTTTGTTCCCGGCAGGCATTTCGACGTTATCGATTTAGGATTCGATGCTGCGGGCTATATCACCGCCATGCTATTGGTATTGCTGACGGCGGCGTTGGTGCGCCATGCGACTCGGCCGATCGGCGCCCATGCGAGGCGCTAGCCGGTAACAAACCCGTTTCTGATAATGTGATCTCGTTGAATTATTTTGTGTCGCGCGTATTTCCGAGCGGTCGGATTTGAGGGGCGAGCGGTAGAACGCTCGCCCTTTGTGCGCCACGATGCGGCACAATGTACCGCAAAAGCTGTTTGTATCCGGTACGAATCGTTCGTTGGTCTTTAATTCTTCTCAACGGAGGTGTTTGAGATGGCAAACGGATTGCTTTTGCGGCTTCGCGAGCGTGAGCTCAGCGCGAGCCCGGCGGAACGCAATGTCATCGCATATGTAAGCGCTCATCCGCACGAGGTGGTCGGGCTGTCCGTCCGCGGTCTTGCCGATGTCACGTTCTCCTCGCCCTCGAGCATTTTGCGCTTTTGCAAGCGTTTGGGTTTTGCGGGCTACAAGGAGTTCCAACGCGAACTGATTGCCGAGCTGGCGCTCTTAGGTGACAAGAAAGACGTAGCCCTCGAGGACATCTCCATGGATGACAGCGTCGAACGTATCGTGGGGAAGGTGATGAAAAGCAACGTGCGTACAATCGAGGCGACGGCGCGAACGCTCGATTACACCGTCTTGGAGCGATGCGCGGCCCGTCTTAAGCGGGCACGCGCGGTCAATCTGTTCGGTATTGGTGCCTCCCGTTTGGTCGCGCACGATCTGGCGCAAAAGCTCATGCGTGTCGACAAAGAGTGCCATCTGTACGACGACTGGCATGATCAGCTCTTGTGTGCCAAGAACATGCATGAGGGCGATATGGCAATCGCCTTTAGCTACTCGGGCTTGACGCAAGAGGTGCTGGACTGCACCGCCGAGGCTCAACGTCACAACTGTCCCGTCGTGGCCGTTACCAAAGTAGATGGATCATCCAAGCTTGCCACCATGGCCGATGCCGTGCTCGGCGTCGCTGCGAGTGAACCCTTGGTCCGCAGCGGTGCCATGGCTTCGCGTATGGCCCAGCTTATGGTTGTCGATGCCCTGTACGCTGCTTACGTTGCCAGCGACTACGAACGGGCGACGCATGTCATTAAGCAAAACTACATCGAGAAACAGGAAAGATGAGGTGAATGAAATGCTCGATTTAACAAAATTCACGACCGAACAGCGTAATCAAAGGTCAATGGACCTCGATACGATGACATCGCTGCAAATCGTCACGACGATGAACGATGAGGATCTTCGTGCCGTCCAGTCGGTCACGAAAGTGTTGCCCCAGGTTGCCACAGCAATCGACTGGGCTGCTGAGGCACTCGAGCGCGGCGGGCGCGTCTTTTACATGGGCGCAGGCACCAGCGGTCGTCTGGGCGTACTCGACGCTTCGGAGTGTCCGCCCACGTTTGGCGTGTCACCCGATCTGATTGTCGGGCTCATTGCCGGAGGCGAGACGGCCTTTATCAAGGCTGTCGAAGGTGCCGAAGACAGCGAGGAGCTTGGCGCGAACGACCTGCGAGAGCGTGGACTCTCGGACAAGGATCTTGTCGTTGGCCTGGCGGCAAGCGGTCGTACTCCTTATGTGGTGGGCGGCCTTGTGTACGCCAAGGCAACTGGGTGCAAGACCATTGCAATTGCCTGCAACCAAGGGTCGAAGATCGGGGAGAGCGCAGATCTTGCCATTGAGGCCGTGCCCGGTCCCGAGGTGCTGACCGGCTCAACGAGGCTCAAGGCGGGAACGGTTCAAAAGCTCATTCTCAACATGATTTCGACCGGTGCCATGGTCAAGATCGGCAAGGTATACCAAAACCTGATGGTCGATGTGCAGCAGACGAACGAGAAGTTGGTGGTGCGCGGCCAGAACATCGTGATGGAGGCGACCGGCTGCACGCGCGAGCGCGCTGTTCAGGCGCTTGCAGATGCCGGCGGCCACGTAAAAACCGCTATTGTCTCGGTACTGCTGGACTGCGATGCCGAGCAGGCTGCGGTGGCTCTTGAGCGGGCGCGAGGCCATGTCCGTGCTGCGGTGAGTGGCCATGAGAAGAGCAATGCCGACGCCCAATAGGTGCGCGGCGTGAGCTGATATGACATCCAGACGAGATACCCAATACAAGGAGGAGTTATGACGAACAAAGAGCTGGCCCAAAAGCTGTTGGACCTTTTGGGCGGTAAAGATAACGTGCTCGCAAACGCGGCGTGCATGACGCGCCTGCGCGTGACTGTCAAAGACACGGGCAACGTCGACACGGAGGGTATTAAGGCACTCGACGGCGTGATGGGCCTGGTCGAGGACGACACGATGCAGGTCGTGCTGGGTCCGGGCAAGGTGAATAAGGTGCTCGAGGAGTTCTCCAAGCTCACCGGCCTTGCGAAAGGCGTTGCTGACGAGAGTGTGGTTGACGCTGCGGCAACAAACAAGGCCGCGCAGAAGGCCAAGTACGAGTCCAAGCCGGTTCAGGCCTTCCTCAAGAAGATTTCCAATGTCTTCGTCGCCCTGCTTCCCGGCATCATTGCGGCTGGCCTCATCAACGGTATCTGCAACGTCATTAACGTCTCGACGGCAGGCGCGCTTGCAGGCGAGTGGTGGTACCAGGGCATTCGTTCCATGGGCTGGGCCCTGTTTGCCTATCTGCCCATCTTGGTGGGCTATAACGCAGCACGTGAGTTTGGTGGCTCCGCTGCGCTGGGCGGCATCGCCGGCATGATGTGTATCGCCAACAGTGCCATGCCCCTGCTTGCGCCCGGCGCGGCTGATCCTGCCACTGCCATTCTGCTGCCGCTCACCAATGCGCAGTACAATCCCGCAGCGGGCGGCATGATCGCGGCTCTCATCGCTGGCGCATTTTTTGCCTGGATGGAGCGTCAGATTCGCAAGGTTATGCCCAACGCACTCGACACGTTCTTGTCCCCGCTGCTGGTGCTCATCATCGGCGCCTTTGCTCTGATGCTCGTCATCCAGCCGGTAGGCGCATGGCTGACGACTGCCATCTTTAGCGTTTTGACCTTTATCTTCGAGAAGCTGGGCGTCCTGGGCGGCTATATCCTGTCGGCAGGCTTCTTGCCGCTGGTGTCCGTCGGCCTGCATCAGGCGCTCACGCCGATCCACGCTATGCTCAACGATCCCGACGGCGCTACCAAGGGTATCAATTACCTGCTTCCCATCCTTATGATGGCTGGCGGCGGCCAGGTCGGTGCCGGTTTGGCGCTGTACTTTAAGACCAAGAACGCCAAGCTCAAGAAGTACGTCGCAGAGTCCATTCCCGTTGGAATCCTGGGTGTGGGCGAGCCTCTGATGTATGCTGTTACGCTGCCGCTCGTTCGTCCGTTTGTGACGGCCTGCCTGGGTGCCGGATTTGGCGGCGCGCTCGCGGCGCTGCTTCACATCGGCACGGTTTCTCAGGGCGTTTCCGGTCTGTTTGGCCTGCTGATCGTCGTTCCTGGCCAGCAGCTCGGCTACGTTGCCGCTATGCTGCTTGCCTATGCCGCCGGCTTTGTCCTGACGTGGTTCTTTGGCGTCGACGAGCAGAAGATCAACGAGTTCTTTGGCGAGTAGTTTGATATCGCGAGCCGTGTTGCTCGGGGCTCGCGGCGCGCGGCAGATTTCTTGATGCTATGGTTGTGCCGGCGGGGCTAACTGCTCCGCCGGCCTTTTTTAAAGGAGCGTTGAAGCGTGAAAACGGGTATTTCGATTTATCTTTCCAGCCCTCTGCAGGATATTGAGCGGACGATTGAGCGTGGTGCCGAGGCGGGTGCGCGCTATGCGTTCACCTCGCTGCATATTCCCGAGGATGGGGGAGCGGCGTATGCCGATAAGGTCCGTCATGTGCTGTCGCTGCTTTCCGCCCGCGGCATTGCGCTCATTGCCGATGTGGGGCCTCGCACGTGCGATTTGCTCGGGCTTGAGCGCATCGAGGACCTGCGCGATCTGGGGTTGGAATACCTTCGTTTGGACTATGGCTTTAGCGCCCAGCGGGTCGCGGAGCTGTCCGGTGTATTTCGCATTGTGGTCAATGCATCGACAGTGAGTTCTGATGAAATCGCATCGTGGCGTGAGGCCGGTGCCGATGTGACTCGTTTTGCCGCCTGCCACAATTTTTACCCCAAGCCTTATACCGGTTTAGCTCTTGAAGATGTTGCTCGGGTGAATCTTCGTCTTGCGGCGCTTGGATTCGAAATCATGGCTTTTGTGCCGGGTGATGCTAACGTTCGCGGGCCGGTATTCGAGGGACTGCCGACGGTCGAGGCGCAGCGCGGTCGCGCGTCAAAGGTTGCTCTCAATATGCTTGAGCTTGCACATGGCGCCGATTGCGACATCGTGTTGGTCGGCGACCCCGATCTATCCGATGCGGGCTGGGCGCAGTTTGCTCAAGTTTCCGCCGGATACGTGGATTTGCAATGCGAGCTTGAGCCCGGTTATGCCTATGTGCGCGGGCAGATTCATCACGACCGGCCCGACTCGAGTGTCCTCATCTTTAGGTCTCAGGAGTCACGTACGAAGCTTAAGCCGGATTCCGTGCCGACGGATGCCGGAGCCGGCCTGCCGCGAAAGGCGGGGTCGATCGCTGTGAGCAATAGCGGATATGGGCGCTACGAAGGCGAGCTTGAGATTGCGCGGGTTGATCTTCCCGGTGACGAGCGAATGAACGTTGCGGGCCATATCACGCCCGAAGCAATGGAACTACTGCCGTTCATCAAACGCGGATTCGGGGTACGGTTCGTTTAACGTGTGACCCGCGGGCTACAATTGGCCCATCATACGAAGGCGCCTCGTGTGGCGTGTGCCTGCGTTGGCCGATCTATATTCGGAGGATTCCCATGACCGTACTGTTTGTTGAATATCCCAAGTGCTCGACCTGTAAGAAGGCCAAGGCATGGCTGGACGAACATGGGGTAGAGTATATCGATCGCGATATCGTTTTGGACAATCCCACGGCTGATGAGCTTGCGACCTGGATTCCTCGTTCGGGGCTGCCGGTGCGGCGCTTCTTTAATTCGTCGGGCATGAAATATCGAGAGCTGGGCCTGAAGGCGCGTCTGGATGCGGGCATGACGGATCAGGAGTGCTACGAGCTGCTGGCGACCGACGGCATGCTGGTCAAGCGTCCGCTGCTGGTGGGCGACGACTTTGCGATTCCCGGCTTTAGGGAAGCGGCTTGGGCCGAGGCGTTGCTGTAGCGGCTGCGGAAAGTGCGACCCGTTTTGGGTGATCGGCGTGGGATGTGTTTTCCATCGGCGGGCTCGCTCGGCTCAATCCTCGAGCTGTGCCCATTCGTGCGGATCGTAGACCTTTACGTGCTTGTTGGGCTTGCCGCTCCAGTACTCCTCGTCCATAAAGGGCAGATATGCCTGAACGCCGGGGCAGATAAAGGGAATCCGCTGCTGTTGCAGTCGCTCGCGCTGGCGCTGCTCCAGGTGCGCCTCGGATATGACGGTCGGCATACCGGACAGCTCGACGAGGCTTGCCTGGATTCGCTTAAGGTCGGGGAGTCCCGCGTGCCATGACACCCGCATGATCAAAAAGGATGCACGGCGGTATTTTGCCTGCATCACCGTGATGGCGGGGCGCAGTGTGGGATGGATTTTGTCCCGTTCGGGCCAAAGGTCAGCAGTGATCTCGAGGCCCAGGGTCTCCCATAGGTAATCAAGCTCTTCGTCCATGGTGCCTCGATATCCGTGCAATGATGACGGTTCGATTGTGCCATCAGCCGTGAGTGCTGCAATGTTGTAATCTACCAGCGGTAGATGTGGGATGTTTTACGGGCTTTGGCGTCGTACGTGTCGCTGGTGCTTCACAGGTCCTTCACGTGTTGGCCGTATTTGACTGAATTTCAAAAAAGTCAAAATTGGGGCTTGCGTCACGGCGAGACTTCCCGTATATTTCTTTCTTGCGCAAAGGCACAGCCGAGCGCAGCGATGCAGTCATTGGGATGTCGTCTAATGGCAGGACAGCGGATTCTGGTTCCGTCAATGGGGGTTCGACTCCCTCCATCCCAGCCATTGCATTTGCTACATATGGCCCGTTCGTCTAGCGGTTTAGGACGCCGCCCTCTCAAGGCGGAGATCACCAGTTCGAATCTGGTACGGGCTACCAAAATTGAACGCCCGGGCCTCGTAAGAGACCCGGGTTTTGTGTATTGACCGATGTTTAAGGCGCGTTGAGTCTGCCGCCTGGACCGAGGAGTTGTCATGGACCTGCCCATCAGCTTGCAAGACATCACGTATGCCGAGAACTATCTGGCGCAGGGCGACCTGGCTACGGCGACGCCGCTGCTGGAGCGCCTGGTGGAGCTCGCCGAGGAGTATATCGACGCCGAGTGCAAGACGGAGGAGAAGCGCCAATACTTTAGCTTCGATAGCAAGTTTGAGCGCTTGGCCTATCGCCGCGTGGAGAAGGATCCGCGCGAGCTCGTGCAGGTCGAGGTGCCGTTTGACCGCCTGTACTCTGACATGGCGTTTGCCTACATTCGCCAGCAGGATTATGTGAGCGCTCGCAATGCCCTGATGCAGGCTGTGCGTTGGGACCCCATGAACTGCAACTATCGCTTGGATTTGGCCGAGCTGTTCCGCGCACTCGAAGACAAGCAGGAATGGGCATCGCTCTCGTTTTCGGTGCTGGAGCGTGCAAGCGATGGCAAGTGCGCCGCCCGCGCTTACGCCAATCTGGGACAGTACTTCTTGGAGCCCGAGACCGAGAACATTTCGGCTGCCGTGGGCTGCGCGCGTCTGGCGCTGCGCCTGGCGCCCAACGATGCGCATACGACGCGCCTGCTCAACAAGATCCATACTACCTATCCGGATGCCGCCGAGGAGAGCGACGAGCACGTGATGGGTGAACTGGCCCTGCAAGGCGTTCCGACCTCGCCTTCGGCCGAGATTGCCATCTGCCTGATTATGTGCGCGACCGATGCTGCAAGCGACGGCGACAAGCAGGAGGCGACGCGCCTGACGGTGCGTGCTCGTGACTTGGTGGGCGAGGAAGCCTGCGCGGCGATTATCAAACTGGTGCGCGAGAGCGATGCCGAACTCAATGCCGAGCGCAAGGCAAAGCGCGAAGCTACGGGCAAGGGTTCCGATGGCGCCAAGGAGGCCGGCGATGCCCAGTAAGCGTGAACGCAAGCTCATTTCCAAGAATCGCTCGGCACATCACGAGTACTTTATCGATGAGACGTTTGAGTGCGGTATTGAGCTGAGCGGCACCGAGGTCAAGTCGATTCGCGAGCGCGCGTGTCAGATCACTGACACTTTTGCGCTGATTCGTGGCGGCGAGTGCTGGCTCGTCGGCCTACATATCCACCCTTATAGCCATGGTGGCGTGTGGAATCGCGATCCCGACCGTCGGCGTCGTCTGCTGCTGCACCGCAAGGAGATCGACTTTCTTGACGGCAAACTTCGCAACCGTGGTTATGCGCTGGTTCCGTTGGAGCTCTACTTTAATACCGACGGCCGCGTAAAGCTGCTGCTGGGTCTGGGTCGCGGCAAGAAGCTCTATGACAAGCGCGAGGACATGGCCAAGCGTGATGTCCAACGCGAGATCGACCGCGCCCTTAAGGAGCGCAACCGCTAGGCACTCTGTATAAGTTGCGGTGGAATACGGACTGTTTTGCCTGTTTGAGGGACTATTCAGTCCCTATTTCACCGCAACTGCGGGTGTCTCATCTTTCTTACTGTTCTGACACATATGTCTCAAAGGCGGCGTCCGTTATGGGTGCCGCCTTTTTTGTGGGTACATACATCCATGAGGTTCCAACCCGAGCTAGGGGAGTGATCGTTATGGACAAAACTGCGTTCTTTACCATGCCGAGTGGCCTGTACGTGGTGAGCGCCGCGGCCGACGGGCTGCGTGCCGGCTGCGTTATCAACACAGCAGTGCAGGTGACATCCGCCCCGCCGCGCATCTCGATTGCCGTGAACAAGGAAAATGTCACGTCCGGCGTAATCGCATCGGCTAAGGCCTTTGCGCTGACCGTGATTGACCAGACCGCCGACATGCTCTATATCGGCAACTTTGGCTTCCGCACCAGCAGCGATTACGACAAGTTTGCCAAGTACGAGACCCACGAGACCGCGCTGGGCATGCCCTATGTGCCCGAGCACGCGGCGGCGCTGTTTAGCTGCCGTCTGATTGATACCGTGGATGTGGGCACGCACCTGCTCTTTATCGGCGAGGTGGAGGATGCCGAGCGCTTGAGCAACGAGACACCGCTCACCTACGATTACTACCATAAGGTCCTGAAGGGCAAGACGCCTCCGAAGGCGTCCTCGTATCAAGGCTAGAAATGTTTTAAAAATACTTGCATTATATTATTGAGAATCTATACTAATAAACGAAGTACATCACCAGTCGCGTTCGAGAGGAGAACATCATGGCTGAGGAGAGGAAGACCTATAAGTTCGTGTGCACCGTTTGCGGTTACGAGGTTGAGGTCGACACGCCCGAGCTGCCCGAGGATTACGTATGCCCGGTCTGCGGCGTCGGCCCCGATGAGTTTGAGCTCGTCGAGGAGTAATTCGTAGACACACGGCGATTAGCTATACAGAGCTCTGTCCAAGGGCCCCGGTCGAATTCTCGGCCGGGGCCCTTTTGATTTATCTGACGGTTTAAAACGGCCTTACGTGTTACAGATTGAGACGTTATATCTGGACAGTCACGCCATCCCAATTACATCCCCGTTAGCAGCACGATGTCGAGAACCGTTACGATGACGCCGATTCCTACGAGCAACGCGTTGAGCGGGCGCGAGTTGGCGTATTTGCCCATAACGCGGGGCGAACTGGTGAGTCGTATGAGCACAACGACCGTAATCGGCAACTGAAGCGACAGCAGTGCCTGGCTCCAGATAAGACCTTCAAAAGGATTTGGGACGACCAGACACGCCGCCACTGCGCCGACGAAACATGCCGCCACCCCAATCGAGGAATGTCGGTCGTGGATGTCGTATTCCTCGTCGAACATGCCCGCGGTGATGGTGCCCGCCGCCATGCCTGCCGTCACACTACTCGAGAGGCCCGCAAACAGCAGTGCCACCGCAAAGATGGTCGAGCTTGCTGGGCCCAGAATGGGGGAGAGCGTGTCCGCTGCGACGGCGAGGTCGTCTACGACAATGCCGTGCGCAAAGAAGGTCGTTGCGGCCAGGATGACCATGGCCGAGTTGATTGCCCAGCCCACGCCCATCGAAAAGAGCGTGTCGAAGAGCTCATAGCGCAGACGCTCTTCGATAACCTGCTCGCCTTGGTCTTCGAAGTGCATGGATTGGATGACCTCGGAGTGAAGAAAGAGGTTGTGGGGCATAACGACCGCACCAAGGACACTCACGATAATCGCGGCAGAGCCAGTGGGCATACTGGGCGTGATCCAGCTTGCGGCGGCTTGCGGCCAGTCGACCTTGACTAGTGCAAGCTCGGCCAAAAACGAGAGTCCTACCACGCCTACGAAGGCGATGATCCAGCGTTCGGCACGCTTGTAGGAGTTCGTCATGAGCATCGCCATCGATACTGCCGTCACGATGACGCAGCCCGCACGCACGGGCAGCCCAAAGAGCATTTGAAGGGCAATCGCGCCACCCAGGACTTCGGCCATGGCGGTGGCGATGGTCGCGAGATAGGCACTGGCGAGCACCGTGCGTCCAACGAAGCGGGGGAGGTAACGTGTCGTGGCCTCGGCAAGACAGGCGCCCGTGGCGATACCCAGGTGCGCCGCATTGTGCTGCAGCACGATGAGCATAATCGTGGACAGTGTGACGATCCACAGCAGCGCGTAGCCAAACTGCGAGCCCGCGGCCATATTGGAGGCCCAGTTGCCCGGGTCGATAAAGCCGACGGTCACGAGCAGCCCGGGGCCGATGTGCCGCGCAATGTCTAGGCCTCCGTGACCACCGGTGCGTCGGGAGCCAAAGTGTTGTTTGAGATGGTTGAGCATGGTGCGCTCCTGCGTGCCGTTTGCTTGACGCCGCAAAGGATACCCGTTTTAGGCTCGAAGTTAACCAAGACTAACAAAATAGCTGTATTTGAATAGGATGGTGAAAGGGGGCTGCGAAATGTCTTGATCTGTAACAACTAGGGATGGAAATTGGGTCTTACTGTTACAGATTGAGATGTTTGAAGCGGTGAGCTTACAGGTCGAACTTGGGGCCCTTGTTGCCGTCCTTGAGGTCGGCGGTGTCCACTCGTAGGGTGTGCGTTACGCGATTGTTTCGAAACGGGCGGGAAACACAACGGGCCGGCGGTGCTCCTAGTATGCCTATTCAACTGACTGTCTAATATCTAGGGGAGGATCGCGATGCAGGCAGATTCCGCTCAGCAGCAGGGCCTTTATCGCCCCGAATTCGACCACGATGCATGCGGCATCGGCGCGCTTGCCGATATCAACGGTGAGCGCCATCACCAGATTCTGGACGATGCACTGTCCATTCTGGTCAACTTGGAGCACCGCGGTGGCACCGGACTCGAGAAGAACACCGGCGACGGCGCTGGTATCCTGTTCCAGGTTCCGCATCACTTTTTCCGTAAAGAGGCTCAAAAGTGTGGCCAGATTCTGCCGGCAGAGGGCGACTATGGCGTGGCCATGCTGTTCTTCCCGCAGGACGAGAAGGGCGTAGAGGATGCCCGCCGCGTGTTTGAGGAGGGCTGCGCCGAGGCCGGCGTGCCGCTGCTCTTTTGGCGCGAGGTGCCGGTTGACCCGCACGACCTGGGCGAGACGGCCCGCGCCTGTATGCCCACTATCCTGCAGGCCTTCCTGGGCCGTCCGGACGACACGCCCGCCGGCGATGCCTTCGAGCGCCGCCTGTACGTGTGCCGCCGCACCATCGAGAAGAAGGCCGACGCTGAGTTTGCCCTGCGCGACAAAATCTTCTATGTATGCTCCATGAGCTCGCGCACCATCGTGTACAAGGGCATGCTGGTCGCCACGCAGATGCGCCGCTTCTTCATCGATCTCAACGACGCCGCCGTCAAGACGGCCGTGGCGCTCGTCCACTCGCGCTACTCCACCAACACCACGCCCAGCTGGGAACGCGCGCACCCCAACCGCTTTATCATCCACAACGGCGAGATCAACACCCTCAAGGGCAACGTCAACTGGATTCGCGCCCGCGAACCCAACCTGTACAGCCCCGTGCTGCAGCACGATCTTGAGCGCGTGATGCCCATCATCAACCGCGAGGGCTCCGACTCCGCGATTCTGGACAATGTGCTTGAGTTTTTGGTCATGAACGGCCGTCCGCTCACGCGTGCCGCGTCCATGCTGCTGCCCGAGCCGTGGGACCACAACGACAGCCTGAGCGAGGAGCGCCGCGCCTACGACGCCTACCAGTCCATGCTCATGGAGCCCTGGGACGGCCCGGCCGCCATCGCCTTTACCGACGGCCGTACCCTGGGTGCTGCCCTCGACCGCAACGGCCTGCGTCCCGCCCGCTACTATGTGACGCGCGACGGTCGCTTTATGCTGGCAAGCGAGGTGGGCACCATCGAGGTGAGCCCCGAGAACATCCTGACGAGCGGCTGTCTGGGGCCGGGCCAGATGCTCGAGGTCGACTTTGCCCGCGGTCGCGTCATCTACAACGACGAGCTGCGTGCCCGTTACGCCAAGGAAAAGCCCTACCGTGATTGGATTGCCGAGGAGACGCTGACCGTCGACGCGCTCGATGAGCCCGTTGCGGCAACACCCGCCGAGGACGACGAGGTGCCTACCGCCGTGCGTATGGCCAAGCTCGGCTATCACTGGGATGATGTTGACGAGGTCGTGCGCCCCATGGCCCAGCAGGGCAAGGCACCGCTCGCTTCGATGGGTATCGATGCGCCGCTAGCCTGCCTGTCCAAGAAGACGCGTTCGTTCTTCGATTACTTCTATCAGCTGTTCGCCCAGGTCACGAATCCGCCGATCGATGCCCTGCGCGAGCATATGGTAACCTCGACCACGCTCTACCTGGGCAACCACGGTAACCTGCTCGAGGACTCCCGCACGGCCTGCCAGCTGGTGCGCCTGGAGCGCCCGTTGCTCAACGAGGAGGAGTTCGACCGCATCTGCGCCATCGACCGCGTGGGCTTTAAGACCCGCCGTTTCCGTGCCGTCTACCGCCGCGATGCCGGCGAGGGCGCGCTACAGGCTGCGCTCAAGCAGCTTGCCGAGGACGTTGAGGCTGCGGTCCGCGACGGCGTGAACATCGTGGTGTTGAGCGATCGTGCCGCTGCGGGCGAGGTGCCCGTGCCGTCACTGCTCGCCGTGGGCTGCGTGCACAACCACCTGATCCGCGCCGGCGTGCGTACCTTTGCCGACATCGTGGTGGAGTGTGGCGACGCCGTGTCCCCGCACGACTTTGCGGCGCTGGTGGGCTACTCCGCGAGCGGCATCTATCCGTACAACGTGCATGCGTGCATTCGCGACTTGGCGGCGCACGGCGATCTGGACGTGACAGCCGAGCAGGGCATCGCCAACTACAACAAGGCTGCGACCGCCGGCATCGTCTCCATCATGTCCAAGATGGGCATCTCCACGGTGCAGAGCTACCACTCCGCGCAGATCTTCGAGGCTGTGGGCTTCACTCCGGAGTTCGTCAACGCGTACTTCGCCGGCACGGTGAGCCGTGTGGGCGGTATGGGTGTCGAGGACGTTGAGCGCGAGCAAAACGAGCGCTACGACGCCGCGCTCACTATCCTTAAGAGCCCGGCTCCCGATCAGCTGCCCACGCTGGGTCTGACTAAGTGGCGCCCGCTCGGCGGCGAGGATCACCTCATCGATCCGCAGACCGTCTACCTGCTGCAGACCGCCTGCCGCGAGGACAGCTACGACACCTTTAAGGAGTACAGCGCCCGCCTGCACCGCACCGGCCGTGCCGTGCGCCTGCGCGACCTGCTGGACTTTGATGCCAGCGGCCGCGCGCCGGTTTCGCTTGACGAGGTCGAGCCTGCGCTCAACATCGTCCGCCGCTTTAACACCGGCGCCATGTCGTATGGCTCTATCAGCAAAGAGGCGCACGAGTGCATGGCCATCGCCATGAACCGCCTGCATGGTCGTTCCAACTCGGGCGAGGGCGGCGAGGATCCGCGTCGCGAAACGCCGCTGGCCAACGGCGACTCCAAGAACTCCGCGATCAAGCAGGTGGCAAGTGCGCGCTTTGGCGTGACGAGCCGCTACCTGTGCAGCGCCTTCGAGATTCAGATCAAGATGGCCCAGGGCGCCAAGCCTGGCGAGGGCGGTCACCTGCCCGGCAAGAAGGTCTACCCCTGGATTGCCGAGGTCCGTCAGTCCACGCCCGGCATCGGCCTGATCTCGCCTCCGCCGCACCACGACATCTACTCCATTGAGGACCTGGCAGAGCTGATCTTTGACCTTAAGAACGCCAACCCCGGCGCGCGCGTGTCGGTCAAGCTGGTCAGCGAGGCCGGCGTCGGCACCATCGCCACTGGTGTTGCCAAGGGCGCTGCCGACAAGATTTTGATCAGCGGCCACAACGGCGGCTCGGGTGCCGCTGCTCGCGATTCCATTTGGCACGCCGGTCTGCCGCTGGAGCTCGGTCTTGCCGAGGCCCAGCAGACGCTGCTGCAAAACGGCCTGCGCTCGCGCGTGGTGCTCGAGGCCGACGGCAAGCTCATGGACGGCACCGATGTTGCCGTCGCCTGCCTGCTGGGTGCCGAGGAGTTTGGCTTTGCGACCATGCCGCTCATCTCGATGGGCTGCCTCATGCAGCGCGACTGCCAGCAGGATACCTGCCCGGCCGGCATCGCTACGCAAAACTGCCGCCTGCGTCGCGGCTTCCGCGGCAAGCCAGAGCACGTCGAGCACTTTATGCTCTTTGTTGCCGAGCAGCTGCGCGAGGTCATGGCGAGCCTGGGCTTCCGCACGGTCGACGAGATGGTCGGCCATCCCGAGTGCCTGCGCCAGATCGAGGTCCCGGGCAACCGCAAGGCTAACCTGCTGGATCTGTCGCCCGTGCTGGCGAGCGCGACCTGTGAGTTTGGTGCCCACATCCCGGGTGCCGACGGCCGTCACTTCCTGCCCCAGATGGCTGCGGACAGCGAGCTCGACAAGACGCTCGACTCCACGTTGTTTGTGCCCTATACGGCCGATGCCCGTGCGCACCTGCGTCCGATTCGCTTCCGCGCCGACATCGCCAACGTCAACCGCTGCGTGGGCACCATTTTGGGCAACGCGGTGACCAAGGCGCATCCCGAGGGCCTGCCCGCCGGCTCCATCACCATCGATTGCGATGGTTCGGCCGGTCAGAGCTTTGGCGCCTTCCTGCCGCGCGGCATTACGCTCAACGTGTGCGGCGACGCCAACGACTACTTTGGCAAGGGCCTTTCGGGCGGCGAGGTGTCGGTGCGCCCCAACCCGCATGCGACCTACAAGTTCGATGAGAACATCATCGTGGGCAACGTTGCGTTCTTTGGCGCCACGAGCGGCCGCGGCTTCATTAACGGTCTTGCCGGCCAGCGTTTCGCCGTGCGCAACTCCGGTGCCACGGTGGTGGTCGAGGGCTGCGGCAACCATGGCTGCGAGTACATGACGGGCGGTCTGGCGCTCATCCTGGGTGAGGTCGGGCAGAACTTCGCCGCCGGTATGACGGGTGGCGTGGCTTATGTCTTTGACCAGTACGGCACGCTCGATGCCCGTGTGAACCACGAGAGCGTTGAGCTCAAGGCTCCGACGGCAGACGAGCTCGCGCAGATTCGCGCGCTCATCCAGGAGCACGTGGACGCGACGCAGAGCCCGCGCGGCATTAAGCTGCTCTACAGCTTTGAGACGATGAGCAAGCACTTTGTGAAGGTCATTCCGACCGAGTACGAGCGCGTGCTGGCGATTGTCGCTGCGGGCGAGGCCGTGGGCAAGACGCATGCGCAGGCTGAGGAGCTGGCGTTTGACATTGTGACCGGTCGCGCGAGCGCCGCGGATGTCGCTCGCTTTGATGTCGCGGGCGGTGCCGCGGGCGCTGCATCCGTGGCTGCCAGTTCTGTTGCTTCGACCAAGAAGGAGGCGTAAGTGCCATGGGTAAGCCCGGTGCTTTTCTTGATATCGATCGCGTGACCCACGAGCTGCGTCCCGTGGAGGAGCGCAGCCGCGATTTCGATCCGCTGTACGTGGAGCTCGATGATGACGCACGTCGCGCCCAGGCGAGTCGCTGCATGATGTGCGGCGTGGCGTTTTGCCAGATGGGCGCGAGCTTTGGCAAGGCGCGTCCGAGTGGCTGTCCGCTGCACAACCTGATCCCCGAGTGGAATGAACTGGTGTACCGCGGCCGCTGGGACGAGGCTGCCGAGCGCCTGTCGCTCACCTCGCCCATGCCCGAGTTCACGAGCCGCGTGTGCCCGGCGCTGTGCGAGGCCGCGTGCAACCTGGGCTCGGTCGACGGCCAGCCCACGACGATTCACGACAACGAGCGCGCGATCAGCGACCATGAGTGGGCCAACGGCGGTCCGCGCCGCTTTGAGCCGGCAGGGGAGGGCGCACCCACGGTTGCCGTGGTGGGCTCTGGTCCCGCTGGTCTGGTGGCAGCATGGGAGCTCGCTCGCCGTGGCGCCCGCGTGACGGTGTTTGAGCGCGACGATCGCCCCGGCGGTCTGCTCATGTACGGCATTCCCAACATGAAGCTCGAGAAGTCTGTGGTCGAGCGTCGCGTGGCACTTATGCGCGAGCTGGGCATTGTGTTCGAGCTGGGTGCTGACGTGAGCGATCCCAAGGTTACCGCCAAGCTCGACGACTTTGACGCCGTCGTGGTGGCTGCCGGCGCCCGTGCTCCGCGTGGGCTTTCGGCTGCGAACATTGATGCCCCGGGCGTGGTGTATGCCGTGGACTATCTGACGGCTTCGACCGTGTCGGTGCTCGATGGCGGAGGGCCCGCGGTGAATGCGCGCGGCCTGGACGTCGTGGTCATTGGCGGCGGCGATACCGGCAACGACTGCGTGGGTACCGCGGTGCGCCAGGGTGCGCGTAGCGTGCGCCAGTTTGAGTTCTTGCCGGCGGCGCCCGATAAGCGTGTGGCGAGCAACCCTTGGCCGCAGTGGCCCAACGTTAAGAAGACCGACTACGGTCAGCAGGAGGCTATCGCTGCCATGGGTGGCGAGATGCGTGCTTGGGGCGTGGATACGCTCGAGGTGCTCCTGGACAAGAAGGGCGCGGCCGCGGGCCTGCGCGTGGTCGATCTGGACTGGTCGGCCGGCAAGCCCGAGCGCATCGTGGGCTCTGAGCACGAGGTGCCGGCCCAGCTGGTGCTCATCGCCTGCGGCTTTACGGGTCCCGAGCATGGCGTGTTCGACGCCGTTGGCGTGCCTGTTGCCACCGCTGGTCGTCCGCTGCCGGTGATGGCTGCCGAGGGCTCGCACCTTGCGGCCCGTGTCGACGGCGTCGCCGCGGATGCCGCGCCGGTGTATGTGGCGGGTGATGCTCGCAACGGCAGCTCGCTCGTGGTGAACGCCATGGCCGATGCCCTGGCCTGCGCAGCCGAAGTCGCCGATGCGCTGGAGCTGTAAAGTAGTCATTTAAGAACGTCCCCAATGACTAGTCATTTTTTGTCTAGTCGTTGGGGACACTCTTTGCGAGCGATTTGCTCGTTTGTCGACGTACGGGTGTTCATTTGTCGACTTCTTGGACTGTGGTCACCTGTTGTTTCTGTGGTGGCTGTGGGTATCTGGCTCAAAAGGGCGGGTTGGCCGTCTATGTTTACCTGCGGTTTTGTTGCGGTGCGCATTTTCGGTCAAGCTTTTCGTCAAGTGCTTGGTCAGCATCTGGTTTGCAGCCGGAGGCCTATTTTGCCCGCGCTGGTCGTGGCCGACCACCCTCCTCGTAAGCTCAAATTGAGGTCTATCAGTTTGAGGAGGATGCCATGACTGACCACGCTTTAGACCGAGCGCAGCTAGCCGAAGCCGTCGGCAACGATATTGCCGACATGGCCCATTTTTGGATGCTGCGGAAGTTTCAGTTTTTGGAGCCGGCGCGCGAGCAGTTTGAGATCATTGTTGACCCGTGGCTCAGCTATCGCACCGAGCCTTCGCAAAACGAAATCATGGCCTACAACATGGCATTTACCGATTGGCTGCTCTTCGAGCGCCCCTATCGCCACGGCAAGACGCTGCTCGAGCTGTATGTTGAAGAGCCGCCGACATCGCTTTCGCCTGCCTCGCTCAAGCGGCTCGAGCAGGTACGCGACACGCAGTATTTCTCGCGCTTTGGCATTTTGGACAAGGATCCTGCGACTGGTATAGTTGCGCTGAAGGATACGCGCACCGACCACCGCTTTGATGTCTACGACCCGCATATCGTGCAAAAGGAACATTGGAGCGACGGAGCGATTGCGGTGCGCCTCGCCTGCGTCGACGATGTCTGGCTGACGGCGGGACAGCTCTATCTGTATGACATCGCGCGCCTGAGTGACACGGCGGTCGATGGGCCGGGTGCGGTGCATCCGGAGGATCTGCAGGACGGCTTTGACACCTCGTGCATCAGCTTCTTTTTGCGCCTGGTCCGCGACATCATGGGTGCTCAGGGGCGGTACGTGAAGTCGCTTAACATCTACGAGTAGGAGTGGGAGTAGGGGATGTGGCTGGTGTCGCCCTGCTGCCCTGACTTTGTCTCAATCTGTAACGTTTAGGGACAAAAACCGGTCTACCTGTTACAGATCGAGACGAACGCTTGGGCGCCGCTGGTTTGTCTAAATCTGTAACGTTTGGGGGCCTGGAGAACGTCTAACTGTTACAGATCGAGACGTTTGGCACCTGGCTGGGGGAATGTCTCAATCTGTAACATCTACAGGCCAAAACTCGACCTACCTGTTACAAATTGGGACAAAGGTTGGACGCGGTGTCGAAAGATCTCGATCTGTAACATCTAGCGGCCAAAAATCGGTCTTCCTGTTACAGATCAAGACATTTGTCGGCGGCGGCAACAGCGACGATGGCCCATTTCTCCGATGTGGTGGTGATAGAAGTGTCTAATACCGTTCTTAAACACAAGCATGCAACACGTAACACCTTGGCGCGGAATAGGATGCTTGCCAGGCTCACGAAGGCGGCTGAACAAGGCGTGCTGTTTGTGACACACGACAATGCCGAGCTCATGTGGCTGCGACGCCATGTTGGAACCGACGATATCGCGGAGCCCGAGCCGTACCTGTTCTGTTTTCAGCATGATTGGGATGCATTGACGCCGGCGGAGCGAGCGCTGAGGACTATCAGGGGGCTTGCGGAATTTCATCCCGATTGGGCGTTTTGGGGCTATGACGCGGCGCTTTTGTGGGGTTTGGAGGTGCCGAATGATCTGCTCGGGCCGCGCTTTCTTGTTAAGACGGGTTGTTCGGTGACGTTGAGCAGCGGGTGCAGGTTGTTGCGTCCACAGATGGCGGGCGCGCTCGAGCGTGTTGATGGCGTGCGGGTGACGTCGTTTTGGCGCACGGTAGAGGATTGCTTACTGCGTGCGCCGTTCTCCTACGGGTTGGCGATTGCCGATTCTGCACTGCGGGCGAAAGGCGTATCACGTTGGGATTTGTGCGAGCGCCTCCGCGCCGATTGCGAGGGCAGGCGAGGGTATCGCAGGGCACAGGTGATTGCGTCGTATGCGGACGGGCTGTCCGAAAACGGCGGCGAGTCTCGGTTCCGAGCGTTCTTTATTGCGTACGGCTTTCCAGTTCCGGAGTTGCAGGTTGAGTTTCGCGACCCGCTCGATCCGAGCCAAGTGTTTCGCGTCGACTATTTTTGGCAGCTCGAGGACGGGACGTGTGTCATCGGCGAGCTCGACGGAAAGGGGAAGTACACCCTGCAGAGCGGCGGGGGCCGGGAGTCGGTAGACCCATTCGTGGCAGAGCGTCAGCGGGAATCTCATCTGACAATGCTCGGGCACAAGGTGCTTCGGTTTACGTTTGATGAGCTCAAGAATCCGGGGAAGCTGGTTGAGAAGATGAGGCTGGCGGGTATTCCGCGACGGCCCGATTTGGCTGAGGAGTGGAGACGTCAGTGGTATGGGCGCTGAGAGGTTTTGTCTCGATCTGTAACGTTTAGAAGTTGTTTGAGTTCGTAATTGTTACAGATCGAGACAAACCGGTGAAACTTCGACCGAATGTCTCGATCTGTAACATCAGGGGGCCCAATAACCCAGTACCTGTTACAGATTGAGACATTTCCCTGGTGTCGCTAGGGTGGGACTGCAGCGTATTCCGTCTCCCACATCCCCTCTTCCCTCCGTTAACCGACGCGTCAGCAGCAATCCAGCGGGACTAGGTGATAATGGACAAATGTTCATGTTAATCGTGAGGGAGGAGCTCGATATGGCGTCTGCCGATCGTTCCACGTTGTTTATCAATGCGACCGTCCTGGATGGTTCGGAACATATGGAGCCGCAACCCGATATGGCCGTGACTGTTGAGCGCGGAGTCATCACATGGATGGGGCCGAGTGCTGTGGCGCAGGCGCCTGCGGGTGCCGAGGTTGTCGACCTGGCAGGTGCGTATCTCATGCCAGGCCTCATCAATATGCACGTGCACCTGTGTGGCTCGGGCAAGCCTGTCTCGGCCGGCGATGCGGGCGCGCTGATGAAGAAGCTCGATAATCCCGTGGGCCGTGCCATCGTCCGCCGCATCCTCAAGGGCAGTGCCCAGCAACAGCTGGCAAGTGGCGTGACCACGGTGCGCGGCGCGGGCGACCCACTGTTTGCCGATCTTGCCGTGCGCGATGCTATCGATGCCGGCAAGTATCAAGGTCCTCGCCTGGTGGCGCCGGGAACGGGCGTCACGGTGCCGGGCGGCCATGGTGCAGGCTTGTTCGCCCAGGTGGCAAACAGTCCCGCCGAGGCAGCCGAACAGGTGCGCGACCTGTATGCGCGCGGTGCCGACGTCATCAAGCTGTTCGTAACGGGCGGTGTGTTCGACGCGACCGAGGTGGGCGAGCCGGGCGTGCTGCGCATGCCGGTGGAGGTTGCCGCGGCGGCGTGCAAGGCGGCGCACGAGGTTGGCCTTCCGGTCATGGCCCATGTCGAGAGCACCGAAGGTGTGAAGGCCGCGCTTGAGGCCGGCGTTGACACGATTGAGCACGGCGCTCCGTTGACGCCCGAGATCCTGGAACTGTACCGCGGTGCCGCGGGTACGCAGCTTGAGGGGCGTGCGCCGAGTGTGACCTGCACCATCAGCCCGGCGCTGCCGTTTGTGTTGCTCGACCCGGAAAAGACCCATTCGACCGATACGCAAAAGAAGAACGGCGACATCGTGTGCTCGGGCATCATCGAGAGCGCTCGTGCCGCACTGGAAGCTGGTGTTAGGGTGGGCCTGGGCACGGACTCGAGCTGCCCGTTCGTGACGCAGTACGACATGTGGCGTGAGGTGGCCTATTTTGCCAAGTACGTAGGCGTGAGCAATGCCTTCGCGCTGCATACGGCCACGCAGGTCAATGCCGAGCTGCTGGGGCTGGGCGGCGAGACCGGCACAATCGAGTGCGGCAAGGCCGCCGATATCCTGGTGACGCGCAAGAATCCGCTCGATGACCTGTGCGCCCTGCGTGAGCCGACGCACGTGATGTGCCGCGGTGATCTGGTGCGCAAACTCAAGGTGAAGCGTATTCCCGAGGTGGACGCCGAGCTCGACACGATTATGGCCATGCCAGCCGAGGCGTTGGCCGAGGAGCTTGCCCGCGATGGCGTGGCGTAAGCGCGCGATATGGCGATGCGACAAAGGGACAATCCTTTTGTCATAATCAGAAAAAGCCGAGGTCCCAGTGCGAGGCCTCGGCTTTTATTTGTCCCATGGTATGGCGGCTATGAGCGCGTCTCCATCTTGGCATGGCACTTGGGGCAGGTGACGCGGATCTTGCCTTTGCCCTTGGGGACGGAGAGCATCTGGCCGCAGTTGGGGCACTTGAGGTATGCCGTGGTCTTGCGACCCTTCCACATCTTCTTGGCCGTGCGCTTGGCACGCTCAAAGTCTTCCTTACTGGTGCCGGCTGCGCGTGAGGTGCTAGCCGCTGCAGCGCCGCCGCCCAAGCTGGCGACGAACTTGCCCAAGCCGGGAACATTGGCGGTCGTGGCGACAAAGGCCTCGTTTTCCTTGCGACGTGCATCGATATTTTTGGACAGGCCGCGCAGCACGCCAATCACGATTACGGCGATGGCAATCCAGCTGAGCCACTGGATACGAGCCATCGAACCGATCATGGCGATGATAATGCCTGCGAAGCCCATCACGATGGTGAGTTCGTCAGCGCCATTGCGGCCCTTCATAAAGTCATTCATGCAAATTGCCTTTCATTCGATATGCCGCACGCCTTTATACCCGATTTAGAGCAAGGGGGACAGGTTAATCTGCACCAATGTGGTGCAAACGTACCTGTCCCCAATGCCCCAATTACTTGGAGAGCTTGTCGACGACGCGTTCGATCTCGGCGAGCTTGGCGGCTTTGAGGTCTTCGTCGCCCGATTCGATTGCCGAAGCCACGCAGCCCTCGATATGCGCCTTGAGCACGTCGGCGTTAATGCGCGCGAGGAGCGCCTGTGTGGCCATGAGCTGTGTGGAAATATCGACGCAATAGCGGTCCTCATCGACCATCCGCAAGATGCCGTCGATCTGTCCGCGTGCCGTCTTGAGCATACGGGTCACCGATTTATGGTCTGCCATCATGGCGGGTCCTCGTTTCTGGTCGGGGGAGGGGTACGTTCAGGTCGCTACGCGGCGGTCACAGACAGGGCATGGAATTTCTCGCCGGCGCCCTCGACGGCGGCAGCGAGCTGCTCAGCGGTCACGGTGTCGGCGCACTCCACCTGTACGGTCTGAGTCTCGTGATCGGCATCGGCGTCGGTCACGCCGGCAACGTTGAGCAGTGCCGTCTCGACAGTAGCGTCGCAGTGGCCGCACATAAGGCCGGACGTTTTGATCGTGTAACGCATGGGTGTACTCCTTATCGATTGAGAATATCTGACAGTTTAGTCGTGAACAGCGTCATCTTAAAGGTGTGCTGAGGTGCCCGAGATTGCCCCGAAAGAGGAGCGAAGCGTACTTGGGTACGCGAGCGACGGTTTGAGGGACAAGGTCGGGTGCTTCAGCGCGCCGTCTTGGGCTTAAAGGATTTCAGGCGCAGAGCGTTGCTTACGACACATACGCTCGACAGGCTCATGGCCGCGGCGCCAAACATCGGCGAAAGCTGCCATCCGGTGAGCGGGAAGAACACGCCCGCGGCGAGTGGAATGCCGATGCTGTTGTAGAACAGCGCCCAGAACAGGTCCTGCTTGATGTTGCGAATCGTGGCGCGCGAAAGCTCGATGGCGCGGGCGACGTCCATGAGGTCGCTGCGCATGAGCACCACATCTGCCCCTTCTTTGGCGATATCGGCGCCGGTGCCGATCGCAAGGCCCACGTCGGCGCGCGCCAGGGCGGGGGAGTCGTTGATGCCGTCGCCCACCATGGCGACCTTGCTGCCCGTATCCTGCAGCTCGCGTACGTGGCGCTCCTTGTCGGCGGGGAGTACGTCGGCGATGACCTGCTTGCTGTTCAGTCCCACGCGGCGGGCGATTGCTTCGGCCGTCACGCGGTTGTCGCCGGTGAGCATGCGCACGTCGACACCGAGCGAACGCAGCGCGGCGATGGCCTCGGCGCTCGTCTCTTTGACCTCGTCAGCTACGGCGATGGTACCGACAAGCTCGCTGTTCTTGGCAAAGAACAGCGGTGTTTTGCCCTCGGCGGCGAACTGTTCGGCAAGGCCGGCGGGCACCTTCGCGCCCAGCTCGTCCATCAGGCGCACGTTGCCAGCTGCGATGACATTTTGCCCCTCGCGCGCCGTAACGCCACGACCGGGCACGGCGGCAAAGTCCTCGACCATGCGCGCGACAATTCCGCGCGCCCCGCACTCGGCCATAATCGCCTCGGCCAGCGGGTGCTCGCTCTGGCGCTCCAGTGCGGCGGCCAGCTTGAGCAGCGCCTTTTCGCTCATGGCAGGCGTCCCGTCGGCGCGCTCGGCAACCACAATGTCGGTCACGGCCGGTTTGCCGCGGGTGACGGTGCCGGTCTTGTCGAGCACCACGGTTCCCACGCTGCGCAGATTTTCCAGCGCCTCGGCGCTCTTAAACAGAATGCCCATCTCGGCTCCCTTGCCGGTGCCCACCATAATGGCGACGGGCGTGGCTAGACCAAGCGCGCACGGACAACTGATCACCAGCACAGCGACAGCGGAAGTGAGCGCCTCGTTGATGCTGCCGGTGAGCGCCATCCACGCCGCAAAAGTCACGGCCGAGATCACAAACACCACGGGCACAAACACACCGGCGACCTTATCGGCCAGGCGAGCGATAGGCGCCTTGGTGGCATTGGCGTCCTCGACGAGCTGGATGATCTTGGCAAGCGACGTGTCGGCGCCCACGCGTGTGGCACGGAAGGTAAACGAGCCGGTGCGGTTGACCGTGGCGGCGTTGACAGTGTCGCCGGTGGTCTTTTCCACGGGGATGGACTCGCCGGTGAGCGCACTCTCGTCCACGGCCGAGCTGCCCTCGAGCACCACGCCATCGACGGGGATGGACTCTCCGGGGCGCACGCGCAGGACCTGGCCGGGAAGGATGCTGTCGACGTCGACGGTGGTCTCGCTGCCGTCCTCTGCCACGACGGTCGCGGTTTTGGGTGCCAGGTCGATCAACGACTCGATGGCGCCGCCGGTTTTGGACTTGCTGCGCGTCTCGAGATATTTGCCCACGGTGACGAGTGACAGAATCGTGCCCGCGCTCTCAAAATACAGGTTGTCCATGCTCGTCATCATGGCCTCGTGGACCTGACCCGCGGCTAGCTGGTCGGCCATGATGAACATGGCGTAGAGCGACCAGGCGATGGAGGCGGTGGCGCCCACGGCAATAAGGGCGTCCATGGTAGGCGCGCCGTGTGCGAGTGATTTAAACCCGTTGATAAAGTACGCGTCGTTGACATAGATGATGGGGATGAGCAGGACGAGCTCGGTGAGCGCGAGCGTCATGCTGTGGGTGTGGTCGGTGAAGACGCCGGGCAGTGGCCAACCGAGCATGTGCCCCATGCCTATGTAGAACAGCGGGATGAGGAAGATGATCGAGATGATGAGGCGGGTGCGCATGGCGGAGGCGGCGGCCTCCAGCTTTTTGGTGGGCGACTCCATATGGGCGGCGCCGGACCTGGCTTGCGTGCTGCCGTTTGAGCCGGCGGCACCGGTGGCGGCATCGACGGGTGAGGCCGAGTAGCCTGCGCGATCGACGGCGGTGCAGATATCGTCGGGGGAGACCTGCGCGGGGTCGTAGTCGACCATCATGGAACCGGCGAGCAGATTGACCGCGACGCTTTGGACGCCGTCGAGCTTGCTCACGGCGCGGTCCACGTGCGCCTGGCAGGCGGCGCATGTCATGCCGCCCACGTCGAACTTATCTTGAGCCATGGCTTCTCCTTTCTGTAGTTCGGTGTTGGAATTGTTAACCTTCTGATACTATACACCCATACCCCCTGGGGGTGTCTAGTACAGAATAAATGTATGACATCTCGCTGCAGATGAGGGTAGTTGGTTTACCGATGGACCGTCCCAATCAATCATCTCAATCTGTAACATCTGGACCGGTTTTTGAACCATAACTGTTACAGATCAAGACAAACAGTTGGCAGCAAACTTAATGTCTCAATCTGTAACATCTAGCAGTGAAAATGACCTCTAACTGTTACAGATCAAGACATAGAAATCGGCCGAAAGCTAACGTCTCGATCTGTAACAACCAGACCCCGTTTTACCGAGTATTTGTTACAGATCAAGACAAACCATTCGAGGGTAACCCGAACGTCTCGATCTGTAACAGTAAGACCGATGTTTGGGTCTTAGTTGTTACAGATCGAGACAATCTCGGAGCAGATGCCCCGGGCATACAACGTAAAACGCCGGGGCGCCCGCGTGATGGGCGCCCCGGCGTATGCTGGGCAGGGTTTGCGATGCGGTGGGAGGGAGGAGAAGCCGTCCTCCCGAAATCCTTACTCCTGACGACGCTTCTTGTCGGTCAGGAAGACGCCGGCGGCTACGAGCACGACACCTCCGATGACAAACGTCTCACCGGCGAGCGCAGCATTGTCGCCTGTGGTGGGAAGTGCCGAGTTGGCGGCCGTTTTGGCGTTGCCGGCAGACGGTTTTCCAGCAACCGGCTTAGCGGCAGCCTGCGTGATCTTGGCCCGCTCGACCTTCGCCGCCTCTTGCTCCTGGCGGGCGATCTCGTCCTTCAGGGCTTGCTCGGCGGCTACGCGCTCTGCCTTTGCCTCTTTGTAGGCGTTGAGAGCCTCGGTGTAGGCGGGCGTCGCGGCATCAAGGTCTGCCTGAGCGGCATCGAGTGCGGCCTTTGCGTTATGTTCTGCCTGCTTGGCGGCGACGCACTTGGCAAAGAGGACATTGAGCGTATCGTTCGCGTTTGCGTCAGAGCCGGTTGCGATGCCGTTGTCGACGTTGACGGACTTGAGCTTTTCGAGAGTAGCAGCAGCGGCGTCCGATGCGGTCTGAGAATTCTCGACCGCCTGCTCGGCGTTCGCGATGGCATCATTTGCCGTGCTAAGGGCGACTCCGGCATCGGTAACTGCTGCGTCGGCCTCCTTCTTGGCCGCCTCGGCGGTGGCAAGATTATCGGCTGCATTGCTCAGAGCGTCGGCATGGGCCTTCTTTGAGGTAAAGTCGTTTTCCGCCGTGGCCAGATCGCTCGCAGCGTGCTCCGCGCCCGCCGCCTTGGCCTCGGCGTTGTCCTTCGCGGTGTCGAGGGCCTGCTTCTTGGCGGCCTCGTCGAGCTTCGCCTTTTCGAGAGCGCTCTGGGCAGACGTCTGGGCTGCCGTGGCTTCATCAAGCGCTTGGTGAGCCTTGTCGGCTTTCTCCTGAGCCGCAGCAACATCGGCTGAATACTTGGCAAGTTCCTTCTTTGCATCTTGCAGAGCCTGCTGCTTTACGAGAGTCTCCGCCTTGGCGTCATCAACCTTCTTCTGACTCTGAGCGGCTTGCTCTTTCGACGCCTTAAGCTCGGCGCGCTTCTGGTTGACGACCTGCTCTGCGGTCGCCACGTTCCTTTGGGCGGCTTTGACCTGGTCTTCGGCTTCGGCAACTTTTCCGTTTGCCTTGGCGAGATTCTGCTTTGCTAGGGCAACAGCGGCGGCGGCACTTGCTACGCTGTTGTTCTTGGTGGCAAGGTCGCTATTCGCGGCAACAATGCCTTCCTGCTTTTGAGTGACGAGGGTTTCAGCTGCCTTTACGGCATCGGCTTTCGATGCCGCTGTGCTGCGCTTTTGCTCAAGGTCCGTCTTTGCGGCGGCGAGCTTTTCGCTGGCTTTGGAGAGGCTCAGCTGATACTGATCAAAGAGATTCTCGAGTTCATCGATCGAGTATTCTTTCTCGTACGAACCGTAATTGTTGTCGATCTCCAAGACGAACACATACGGCCAAAGGGTTCCGCGCGAGTTGATGCCGTATCCCATGGTTTTGGCGTTAGGTTGTACGATATTCAAATAATGGCCGACGGTGCCAAAGTCTGCCCCTTGCTTTTCGAATTCGGTTTTGTGGCTCCAGAAAGTATCCCAAGCATCTTTGGGGGCAACGTTGCCAAAGCCGGCTTTCGCTGCAGCCTCGTCAAATATCTCCTTTTCAGCATCGACCCATTGGTGCGCGATGTTTTCTTTAGTACTGAAGTTCCAAGCGGCATTTTCACAATTGGCGTAATCTGAGTGACCTAGCGTTTTGTCAGAGTAATTGGAGTCGGATTGAGCGATTGCCATTTGCTCGGCCGTCACCCTAAGCTCACTCAATCCAACGCTTGCACGGTATTCGTTAATCTCGCGCAGCTTGTTAAACGATAGCTTGGCGTTGTCGAGTGACGTGCCGTCTTTTTTATCGCCAATGGTCGTCGGGTTTTTATCGCTCTGCCTATAGATGATGTTTGCAGCGTCGTTGGCACCGATGAACTGGTAGAAGCCGATGACGCTCTGCGCCTCCGCCGTCGTTGCCTTATCGGTTGCCGCCTTGCACGTATCGTATGCTTTCTGCGCATCGATAACGGCTTGATCGGCGGCCGCCTGGTTTGCCTTGGCAGTTTCGAGCGCCTTGTCTGCCTGCTCCTTCTCGGCTTTTGCCTGGTCGACTTGTTTCTGAGCGGCCTTTGCCTTCTCCAGTTCGGCAGCATGTGCCTGCTTTGCCGAGGTCAACTCCGATTGCGCCGCATCGGCTTTCGTCTGGGCTGCCGTTACATCATGTTCGGCTGCTGCGACTGTCTGCTTCTTGGCTTCGAGCTCGCTTTCGGCGCCGGTGAGGGCGTCCCGCTTGGATGCAACGTCGCTATTTGCCTTAGAAAGGCCTGCTTCGGCAGTCGCCTGCTGCTGTTTTGCCTGGTCGAGTGCGCTTTGGGCAGCATCGACCTTTGCCTGGGCGGCGTCATACTCCGGGCCCTCGGCGCCTGCCTTTGCGGCCGCCAAATCGGCTTGTGCGCTGTCGTACGCTGTCTGTGCCGCAACTACCTTACCATCCGCGGCGGTCTTTTCCTGCTGAGCGGAAGCCAGCGTGCCTGCCGCCTCGTCGTAAGCGCTCTGCGCGGCGCTCTGAGCCTGCTGGGCATCGGCGAGCGCGGAATCGGCAGCGGCCTTCGCAGCCTTTGCTTGGTCCAGAGCGGCCTGCGCATCTGCGGCAGCCTGCTCGGCGACCTTGATTTCCTCCGGCGTTGCGTTGGCGGCTGCCTTCTGGGCTGCCTCGAGCTTGGCCTGCGCATCGGCTGCCGCCTGCTTTGCGGCATCAAGGACCTTCGACTTGTCCTCGGCGTCGGTCTTGGCTGCATCGAGCTTTCCTTGGGCATCCTTCAGCGTGGCACTGGCGCTGTCGGCCGCCTTGACGCTTTCATCGAGCTGGCGAGCATATTCGGCGCGCGCGGCGGCCTCTGCCTGCGAATTATCGGAGACGGAGGCGTCATAGGTGCTTTGTGCGTTGTCGCGGGCCGCCTGCTTTTCGGTATAGGGGGCAGCCACCGTGTCGTAGTCGGATTTGGCGTCTGCCTCGGCAGCCTTTGCGGCATCGATCGCAGCCTGCAGGTCGGCAATCTTCTGGGCGTTTGCCTTTACTGCGGAGCCTGCCGCCTCGCCGGCGTGGACAGCAAGCGGCGACATGATCGCGTCCTGTGCCGTGGTATCACTCGCATCGTTGGCAAATGCCGAGAACGGCGCGAGCAGCGTCGAGCCAGTCATAGCGATGGTGGTTGCCGCGGTGACGGCGAGTCGTGTTGCCTTGTGGCCCGAGAATGTGGGGCGAGGCTCGGCGCCGCCTGAGACTTCCAAGTGTTTAGGTGCGTACTTTGCCATTTCTTCTCCCAATCGTTGAAGGGGTACCTATGACAATTCGTACGTTACGACCGCCGAAAGGGTTCCTGTTGCGCAACATTGGCAAGGAAATATCGACACACTTGAATCACATTTACGAGGCGAAGTTCTCGGCAAGCTAATGTCTCGTTCTGTAACAGCTAGACCCCGTTTTACCGAGTATTTGTTACAGATCAAGACAAACAGTTGGCAGGAAACTTAATGTCTCAATCTGTAACATCTGGCGGGAAATATGACCTCTAACTGTTACAGATCAAGACATAGAAATCGGCCGAAAACTAACATCTCGATCTGTAACATCTAGACCGGTTTTTGGGTTCTAACTGTTGCAAATCAAGGCAATTGCCGGGGTGGGGTCCCGTCACGGCAAGACGCCCGCCGCCTAGATACAGAACCCGGGGATCACACAGGTTAGCTTGTTTGGCTTTTCCGCAGGCGTTGCGTACGTAAAGACGTCGCCGTCGTGCCCCACGCGGTTCATATAGAGCGTGCCTTCGGTCTCCGATGTGTCGGGGCTCACCGTACGCTCCCACCAGCAGGTGTCCTTGTCCTTCCACTGGCGGACCATCGTCTCGTTCGTGGAATACGGGCTCACCTTGAGCTCGCGGAAGAGCTGATACTCCTTGCCCTCGCCGTTGTAGATGTCTGCCAGGTAGTGATAGCCCTCGGCAAACGAATCGGGCGGTTGCGTACCGCACAGCTCGACCATGGCGGGCAGCCAAAGGGTTGCGGGCAACTCGCTCAGACACGATGCACTGTTGGCGGCGCCCACATTGTTCGAGACCTTCTTGACCCCTTTAATGAGTGCGCGCAACTCGTTGGGCAGCAGCTTAAGGCCGTCGCCGTTGAGCCATTCCCGCAGCTCGCAATCTGCCCAGCCGGCGCTCGGCGGTTCAGCCGCAGCGTTGCGCTCGGCAATACCCGCGTCGAACATAAACGTCAGCCCGGCCTTGCCCGTCCCGTCCAGAAGTTCATCGTGACGGATGCCCATAAGCTGCGCGCCGACCTCCAGCCCGTTGGTGAGTTTCACGCGCTTGGTACACGGATAGGGGATATGCCCATCGGCGTCGAGCAGATGGTAGCGCTTGGCAATCTCGCGTGCCTCGCTACGGGTCTCGGCGGCCTTAATCTTGAGCGAAATCTCCTGCAGCTGGTCCCAGGTGTAGTCGCCAAGTGAACCGCGGATGCCGTCCAGGTAGTCGGGGATGCCAAAGCCATGGGTTGCCGCCCCGATAACGCCGAGCCCCGCAACGGCTGCGACAACGCCACCGATAATAAAGCGGCGGCGGGTCATGGCATCGTGCCGGGCCTGCTCCAGGATCTCTCGCGCGCGCTCGCCGGCGACGTCGACCTTAAGGTGCGTACCGGAGTCGATGTCGATTGCGGCGTCACTGCTCGCGCCTTCGCGGCCCTCGGATTCGGCATCGGTGAGGTATGCCGAGAGCACCTCGAGCATCTGCTGCTCGGTGGGACGATCGCACTGCTCGACTGAGAGACCCTTCATGATGATTTGGACGAGCGCTTCATCGCCCTCGCAGCGCGGCTCGAGCGGTGCCGGCTTGGTCTTGGTCTTTACGAGATAGAACGAGCCGGTTGCAGCGGCGTCCGTCGACTCAAAGTCAAACGGTTTGCGACCGCTGTAGAGCTGGTACAGAATGCTCGAAAGCGCATAGACGTCGATTGCCGGCGAACGGCGAAGGGCCGCGATGCCTTCGATATCCTGCGTGAGCATCTCGGGTGCGGCGTATGCGGGCGTGGCAAAGCGCCAGATGTCGGCGCGCCGGGTGATCGTGTCGTCGCCGAGGGCCATGGTCGCGGAGCCCATGTCGATGAGGCAGGGGTCAAAGGAGCAATCGGCAATCTGCTGCTCGAGCGTTCGGCTGGTGGTGCGGAACATAATATTGGCAGGCGAGAGGTCGCGATGGACGACCGGATTCACGAGGCCTTGGGTCATCAAGAGCGCACGAAGCACGGCGTTTCCGACGGCGGCGACCATCTGGGTGGTCAGCCCGCCCGAGGCGTCGTGCGGAAGCAGGGGCAGCGCCTGCCTGAGCGAGGTGCCCTCGACCCACTCCATGAGGATGAGCGGGTTATCCTCGCACGATCCGTAGCCATAGACGCGCGGAAATCCGCGCAGGTGCGAGACGGTACATAGATGACGGTACTCCTCGAATAGCGCGGCGGTGTTGGCCAGGTGCGCTGCCGATTGCTCGGCGGAGCGGTCGGGGGCTTGGCCGGAAAGGATGGCATTGTCCTTGAGTAGCTTGACGGCAAAGACCTCGCCGCTCGTGTTGGTCGCGCGCAGCACGTGTCCGATGTTGCCGTTGTTGCGGTGGGCCGTCTGGAGAATAAGCGTCATAAACCGGCGCTTGGCGTCGTCCTCGGCGCTGGGGTCGACCGCCACGGCGGTATCGAACGTATCGAGACGGATGAGTTTGTCGCCATAGGCGCTATTGGTAGTATCCATGGCGTTCCTTTGTCTGGCATGGGTTGCCGCGCGTATACGTGAGCAGTGCGGATATCGGTAAAGTACCATGATAGCCGCACTGCCCACGTATACCGCTGAGTATTGTCGTTTACGACGCAGAAGGTAGAAGACGAAAGACGGACGGCGGCCGTCTTTCGATCGCCGTCCGCGCTAGTCCACAATGACAAGGAATGTCGTGTAGAGACCCAGATGGAGCCTGTCGCTGTTGGCTATTTCCACCGGGGGATAGATCTTGCCAGGCTCGCGTTGGTCGCGCGGCGGCTCAATCACAATATCGCCGTCACCCGCGCCCGATTCGAGCACTGTGCCGTTGGTCGATCCAAGGCCCTGGGCGTACCAGTGCTCACCCTCGAGCCAAATACGAAGATGCTCGCGCGATGCGTCGGCGCCCACATCGGTGATGCTGGGCGAGGTTTTGGGCAAAGAACCAATCACGGTGCCGTGCGGATCGCGTGTGAGGGGATGGATTTGCATGTCGGCGCAGTTGTCGGCATGGGTTCTGAGCAGACCGAGGTTGGGGGCGACGGTGCGCGGCTGCTCCAGGCTGCTCATAAAGCCACGTCCGACGGTAGTTTCGGTGGTGCCAAAGTGCTCGCCCGTCTTGCTGTCGCAAAAGCGCTCGACGGTGGCCACGCCCTGAACGGGATCGGCGAGCGCCCCCGTTGCCACAAAGAGCATAAGGTAAAGTGTGCTTTTCTCGCGCACGGCATTGCCGTCAAAGTTGTCGATGCGATTGAGGGCATTTGCATATAGGCGGCTGTCCAGCTTGTAGCTGGCAAGAGCCGACATCATTTCGTTGGCGGCCGGACCGCGATAGTGCTCGGCGATTGCCCGATAGGCGGACTCGCCGCCGCCGAGCTTGCTGCAGATTGCCGAGGAAAGGTTGAGCGTGGTGACGGTAAAGTCGCTGTAGATGGAGGGCGCGCACTGGTCAGGCTTGCGATGGACGATGTAACGGGTGAGATACGAGCGGTTGGAAGAGCATTTCTCGAGCAGGGTACTGCCGAGATAAGAGTTTCCATTGATGAGCATTCGGGCGATCTCGAGATGTTTAAGACCGCCGAACGAGCGAATATCGTTATAGAGGACCGAGCAAGGCGTCTCTGCTGCCACGGATACCTCCTTTGATTGCTTCCTAGCCAATATGGCGATAGGAATTAATGGCCCCCGGTGGGCGACGTATTAAATGGCTGCGCAATATATAGCGTAACCAAAGCAACATTATAGGCCACATGTTCGAAATTGCAGGAAGACCGAGAGATTTGGTTTGGACTGGACGGAAATCCCCTTCTGTCTTGATCTATAACAATTAGGACCGATTTTACTCGGTAATTGTTACAGATTGAGACGCTTGTGAACCGTGTCGACCGTTTGTCTCGATCTGTAACACGTAGAGGAAGATTCGCCCTGTAGATGTTACAGATTGAGACAATCGGCCCAGGCCCGCCCCGTTCGCTTCGTCATCTGTGGTTTACGTGGGGGCATGCGATGCACGGGTATACTAACCAGCGGCAAATCTGCTCCATCGCTTAGAGCTGCTGCGTCTGGACGGCGCGTGATAGGGCTGCCA
This sequence comes from uncultured Collinsella sp., assembly GCA_902493895.1. Taxonomy (GTDB): domain Bacteria; phylum Actinomycetota; class Coriobacteriia; order Coriobacteriales; family Coriobacteriaceae; genus Collinsella. Next base: position 38,344 of record CABUQW010000002.1, read on the forward strand.
AAGCGATCGCCAGCGTGCTGAGCAACGTCCTCTCTGTGCGCACCCGTTTTTGTATGTATTAGCGCACTACCAAGCACGCCCGCGCGGCCGCATGCCGTGCCCATTGCGCGTGCAGATAAGGAACAACAACATATGCGTAATTCTGTATCCGACGTCACCGACGCCGAGATCCTGGACGAGACCCGTGAGGCCATGACCCAGGCTGCCTTCGATGCCGCCGATGAGGCCAATGCTGCCCAGGCCGTCGAGTCCGCTACCGAGAGCCTGCCCGCCTTTGACGAGCTGGGCCTTTCCGACGAGATGCTTCGTGCCATCGAGAACCTGGGCTACACGGCGCCGACGCCCGTGCAGGCCGGCTCAATCCCCGTGGTGCTCGAGGGCCGCGACCTGCTTGCTGCCGCTCAGACTGGCACCGGCAAGACGGCCGCTTTTTTGCTGCCGACCATGAACAATCTGGAGCACATCGCTCCTCCCAAACCCGTGCGCGAGCGCGGCGGCCGCAACCGCCGTCGCGGTGCTAAAAAGCCCGAGGGCAACGGCCGTGGCCCCGTGATGCTCGTCATCACCCCCACGCGCGAGCTCGCCCAGCAGATCGACGAGGTCGCGAGCAAGATCGCCGACGTCACGGGCCACGTTGCCGTGACCGTCGTGGGCGGCGTGAGCTACAAGCCGCAGACCGCGGCGCTCAAGTACGGCTGCGACATTCTGGTCGCCACGCCGGGCCGTCTGGTCGATCTGATCGAGCAGGGCGCTTGCCACCTGGACGAGGTCAAAGTGCTGGTACTCGACGAGGCCGACCGCATGCTCGACATGGGCTTTTTGCCCGCCGTCCGCCGCATTGTGCGCGAGACGCCGGCCGAGCGCCAGACGCTGCTGTTCTCGGCGACGCTCGACGAGGAGGCCGTGGGCGAGATCACCGACCTGGTGAGCGACCCGGCTCGCGTGGAGATCGCGCCCGCCACGTCGACCGCCGACACCGTTGACCAGCTTGTGTTCCCGGTGTCCATCGAGGCCAAGAACAACCTGCTGCCCGAGTTCCTCAAGAAGGAGGGTCCGGAGCGCACTATCGTCTTTATGCGCACCAAGCACCGCGCCGACAGCTGCTGCCGTCGTCTGGAGCGTAAGGGCATCAAGGCCGCCGCGATTCACGGCAACCGCAGCCAGGCCCAGCGCGAGCGTGCCCTTTCGGCCTTCCGCGACGGCACCGTCGACGTGCTGGTGGCAACCGACGTGCTCGCCCGCGGCATCGACATTAGCGACGTGCGCTACGTTGTGAATTTTGACGTGCCGGCCGAGCCGACTGACTATATCCACCGCATTGGCCGTACGGGCCGCGCCGGCGAGCTGGGCTGGGCCATCACGTTTGTGACCGAGCAGGACGTGGACGAGTTCTACGAGATCGAGAAGCTCATGGACAAGACCGCCGACATCTACGAGGCCGGCGACCTGCACGTGGGTCCCAACCCGCCCGCGGTTGATCCCGAGCGCGACCCTGCGGCCTTTAAGGCGAAGAAGAAGACCAAGCGCGGCAAGTCCAAGAGCAAGAAGAAGCTTGAGCAGGCGCGTCGCGACGGCAAGCGCAACGGCGACGATTACGGCGATGTTGCCGGTCGTTCCAACCGCGGTCGCGACGAGCGCCGCGGCGACGGCGAGCGTCCGAGCCGTCCCAAGCGCGGCGGCAAGACCCGCGTGCGCGAGGGCGTTCAGGCTCGCGTAGACGAGGCTGTTGAGAGCGTGGCCCGCGAGGTAGCTGCCGAGGAGCGCGGCGGTGCCGCTGCCGTCGAGCAGGCCCCGCGCGGTAACCGTGCCGAGCGTCGTGCCAAGCAGTTCCAGGGCGAGGCGCATCGCCGCCGTCGCGAGGATGGGGATCGCGGTGGCCGTCGTCGTGTCGAGCGCGAGGACGAGGGCCGCGGTTCGCGCGGTGGCAAGCGCGGTTCGGGTGACCGTCGTCGCTCCGGTCGCGATGGCGAGCGCGGCGGGCGCGATGAGCGCCGTGGCGGCGAAGGCCGTGGCTCGCGTGACGAGCGTGGTACCCGCGGCGGCGAGTCCCGCGGCGGCAAGCGCTTTGACGAGCGCGGAGGCCGCGAGGGCGGCCGCGGTGGCGAGCGTCGCGAGGGCGCTCGTGGCAACGGTGGTCGCAGCCTCGCCGGTCGTTCGAATGAGTCGCGTGATCGTCGCGATCCGCGTGCCAGCCGCGATCGTCGCGATGACTGGCGCAACTACGACGACACCCGCGAGGAGCGCCGTGGCGGCTATCGCGGCGGGCGCGGCGGCAACCAGGCCGGCTCCCGCGGCGGTCGTGCCGGCGGTCGCGATAACCGTAGCAGCTATGGTAACAATCGTGGCGGCAAGCGCGGCGGCAGCTCCCGTCGTCCCGGCGACGGCGGCGGCAAGCGCAAGTAACACACGTGTCGCGCGGTAAGGCGAGATGAATTTGGACCCCGAGCAGACTATGCTCGGGGTCCTTTTTAGTGGGCGCAGTTTGAGGTGGGCCGGCTCCCTAACGAAAATGCACGGAGACGGTCGCGGCAAGAGATGTGGGCTATCGGCTTAGTTGGAGATTCGCGTATGCGGGGTTCTGGCATCGACGGAGAACGTGAAACTCCCCACTGACACGCGGCGGCTGCGGTGCCCGGGCGGATACGCCAGGGATTCCGCTCGCCGTCTGGCACCCCTGCTGCCATTTGGCTTTCACGCTCGCATTCTTTTGGATGTGAGCGTGTTTTTTCACGGCATGCACGGGTCCCCTCGGGTGCACCGTGCATTTTTGGGAGTATTCAGCAGGCCGGGGCGGCTGCATACGCACCGGAAGCGTCTTTTTGGGCCAGCGAGATCCTTCGACAGACTATTTGGGTTGGCGGACGGGGTCCGGCGCGGCGATATCACACGTTTCGCGTCGCGCCGGGCCCCAAAATGACGCCGATTGCGCGGCTTCCCCGATTCGCGGCGTCGCCGACGGGGACCGCGATGCTGAATACTACGGTTTTTGCACGGTCCAAGCGGGGGTACGTTGGGACGGGAAGGGGTGCCCCCGTCTTTTTATGCATGACGCAAGCGAAATTATGCAAGACAATAGGGCACCATGCACCGGATACCCAGATTGGGGGCGACATGCGCCGCGATACGGGGTCGGGTGCCTCACCGGGAATAGCCACGAGGGTTACAAAACTATAGAGACATCCAAATATCGCCTAAAAACCGTTTATCGGAGAATAAATACCGTTCACCGGTCATAATGATTGTTCTGGCTTTGGGCTTATCTACAATAGGTCCCGTAAAAAGAAATGCGGAAGGTTACCGAGTCCCTCGGACGTGGGCCTAACCAAAGTCTTTGAACGGGTGTGTCTCTATGGATGCATTCGCTTGATTTTGGTTGGGCTATATTTATGAAGGGACATGCCACCATGGGTTTCTTTTCTCGCCTGATGGGCGGTTCGGATGAGCAGAAGACTGCAGCTTCCGAGTTCGAAATCCTCGCTCCCGTTTCCGGCGAGCTTGTTCATCTAGAAAATACCAATGACCCCGCTTTTAGCAGCCGTGCCGTGGGCGATGGCGTTGCCGTGGTTCCCCAAGAGGGAACGGTGTGCGCTCCTGTTTCCGGCACCGTCGCGGCGCTGTTTCCGACTGAGCACGCGCTGGGCATCATGTCCGACGACAGCTCTGCTCAGGTGATGCTGCATATCGGAATCGACACTGTTAAACTTGAGGGCAAGGGCTTCCATGCGCTTGTTGCTCAGGGTGACCATGTCGACGCGGGCCAGCCCCTCGTCGAGGTCGATTTCGAGGCGGTTCGCGCCGCTGGCTTCGACCCCACGGTCTTCGTTATCGTGTGCGAGCGTTCGGAGAACTCGACTCTTCGTGAGCATGCTTCCGGCCCTGTTGCTGTTAAAGAGCCTGTCGTCTGGCTTTCCGAGTAAATTCTTGTGGTGGGTACCGTGGTTATCAAGCGAGTTTTCAACAATAACGTCGCAATGGTCACTTCGGACGATGGCTCCGAGCTCATCGTCATCGGCCGAGGCCTCTGCTTTGGCCGCCATGCCGGCGACGCTATCGACGAGGCGTCGGTCGAAAAGACCTATGCGCTGCAGGAGGGAACTTCTCAGGATTCGCGTACGATTGACCGCTTGGCACATCTTTTGGAGTCCATCCCCACCGTCAACCTCGTGATTTCCGAGGACATCGTTCAGATGCTCCGTCGAGAGCTCAATGTTGATATCAACGACAAGATTCTCATTGCTCTCGCAGACCATATCAGCCTTGCTTTGGAGCGCGAGCGCAAAGGCGTTCCCTGCGAGAACCCGCTGCTGCTCGAGATCCAGCAGTTCTATCGCAAGGAGTACGCGCTTGCGGGCCGTGCGCTGCAGATTATCAAGGAGTATATGGGCATCCAGATGAGCGAAGAAGAGCAGGGTTTTATTACGCTGCATATCGTCAACGCCACCATGCCGCAGCGCTCTGACCGTCTCATCATCTCGGTCCAGCTTGTTCGCGACGTGCTCGCGATTGTTTCCGAGCGCTATGCCACGACCCTCGATGACACCTCGCTGCCTTACGAACGTTTCGTTCGTCACCTGCAGTTTTTCGCGCAGCGAGCGCTCGATCCTGCGGCCGGGCAAATCAATGGTGACGCGCTGTTCCGAATCGATGAAACGGTGTACCCGTGCGCATTCTCGTGCGCGGACGCCATAGCCGCCCACTTGTCGTCTACCTATAACGTTGTCGTTACCAATGCCGAGAAGAGTTATCTCGCTTACCACATTGTTAACCTGCTTGGAGAACCTGGTCTCTAGGCATAACGTGCCCACACATCGATTGATATGAGGCAGGGCTTATGGCCTTGTCCAGGGCACATCTGTCTTAATTTGCGGAAAAGGAAGGGGAGTACCGCTATGACCGCAAAAAAGAAGTTCAATTTCAAAGCGCCGTTGGAGGTGTTCGCGAAGTCAATCGTTCAGCCGATGATGTATCTCTCGGTTGCCGGCATTCTGCTCATCGTGGGCATTATTCTGACCAACAAGACCATTTGCGCCTTGATCCCCGTACTGGGCTCCGGTCCGTTCCAGCTTGTGGGCGCCGTTGTCTATCAGTCGCTGATGTTTATCATCAACAACCTCTCGATTCTGTTCTGCGTGGGCATCGCCGGCGCCATGGCAAAGAAGAACAAGGGCCATGCTTCGCTGATCGCCCTGATGTCGTTCTTCCTGTTCCTGCAGGCTAACAACATCGTGCTCAACGCCACCGGCTCTCTTGCCGAAGCGAGCGGCATGCTCGGCCTTACCGGAACCGGCCAGGCCACCGTTATGGGCATTCAGGTGCTCGATACCGGCGTGTTCGGCGGCATCATTCTTGGTTGCATCACTGGTGCTGTGTTCAACAAGTACTCGAACAAGCAGTTCCCCATTGCCCTTTCGATGTTCTCGGGCGTTCGCTTCCCGTTCCTGATCATGATCATCATCTCCTGGATCATGGGCGCTGGCTTCTGCATCGTTTGGCCTCCGGTTCAGGGCGCCATCTCCTCCGTTGCCGGCATCATTAAGGAGTCGGGCAACATCGGTCTGTTTATCTACGGCATGCTCAACAAGCTGCTCGTTCCCACCGGTCTGCACCACCTCATCTACACCCCGTTCCAGTTCTCCGATGTGGGTGGCACCCTGACACTGGGCGATCAGGTTATCGCCGGCGCCTACCCCATCCGTGTCGCCGAGATGGCAATGACGGGCCAGCCCTTCTCCGATAGCACCTACTTCAACAGCTACACCTTCAACAACCTGTGGCCCTACATCGGTATCGGTCTCGCCTTTATCGTCACCGCTTACAAGGGGAACAAGGATAAGACCAAGGCCGTTATCATCCCGCTGATCATCACCGCCGTGCTCTCCTGTGTCACCGAGCCCATGGACTTCCTCTTTGTCTTTGCCGCTCCCGTGCTCTTTGTTGTTCACTCGGTTCTTTCCGGCATCTTCCTGGTCCTGCTCAAGGTCCTCTCCGTGCCCGCTTCGACTGCAGGCGGCATCATCAACATCGTGGTTTCCAACCTGGTCCTCGGTGTCGACAAGACCAACTGGCCGGTTATGCTGGTGCTTGGAGTCGTCAACGCCGCTCTGTACTTCTTCCTCTTCACCTTCCTTATTAAGAAGCTCAACCTCCACACGCCTGGTCGCGAGGAGGAGTCCGAGCTCGCCGAGTCCGTTGCCGAGGGCGAGGCCGCCGCGTCTGTCGCGGTGAAGCAGGGCGCTGTTGCCGCGGCTCCCGCAGAGGGCGTCGATGCAGGTATTGCCGACCTGGTCGCAGGTCTTGGTGGCAAGGACAACATCGAGGAGCTCGAGAACTGCTTTACGCGTCTCCGCGTGAACGTTAAGAACCCGGACCTCATCAATGAGGACCTCATCAACCACGTGCCCAACAGCGGCATCAACCGCAACGGCAATAATATCCAGATCATCTTTGGCATGAAGGTCGCCGAGATGCGCGACAAGGTCGAAAACGCAATTGAGAAGGAGCAGTAAACAATGATCATTACTCTGTGTGGTGGCGGATCCACCTTTACCCCCGGCATCGTCAAGTCCATCGCCCTGCGCAAGGACGAGCTCGACGTTGACGAGATTCGTCTGTACGACATCAACGAGGAGCGCCAGCGCAAGATCGGCGTGCTCGTGGACTGGATTTTGCACGAGGACCTCGGCCTGGACATCAAGCTCACGGTGACCACCGACAAAAAGACGGCTTTTACCGACGCGAGCTTCGTGTTTGCCCAGATGCGCGTGGGCGGCTACGCCATGCGCGAGCAGGACGAGAAGATTCCGCTGCGTCACGGCTGCGTGGGTCAGGAGACTTGCGGTTGCGGCGGCCTTGCCTACGGCATGCGCACCATCTTCCCCATGGTCGAGCTGATCGATGACGTTGAGAAGTACGCCAAGAAGGACTACTGGATTCTCAACTACTCCAACCCTGCCGCCATCGTCTCCGAGGGCTGCCGCGTGCTGCGTCCCAACGCTCGTATCATCAACATCTGCGACATGCCGATCGCGATCATCGACGTGGTTTGCGCCGCGCTCGATATCGACAAGAAGGATGTCGAGTACGATTACTTTGGCCTCAACCACTTTGGTTGGTTCACCTCGATCCGCCACAAGGGCGAGGAGGTGCTCCCGCAGCTGCGCGAGTACATCAAGGAGCATGAGATTCTGCTGCCCGACTCTTACCTCAAGGGCATGGGCTCGCTCATGGCAAAGAAGCCCGAGGAGGCCGTCGACGAGCACCCCGAGCAGAACCGCCACACCAAGGGCAGCTGGTACTACGTCTGGAAGGGCGAGTACGAGATCATGGAGTGCTTCCCGGAGTACCTGCCCAACACGTATCTGAACTACTACCTGCAGCAGAAGGAGTTCGTCGAGCACTCCAACCCCGAGCGCACCCGTGCTAACGAGGTTGAGGAGACGCGTGAGAAGAACCTCTTTGATGGTATCGACCATTACGAGAAGACGGGCGAGATCGACGAGAGCACGTTCTATGCGGGCAGCCACGGCGACTGGATTGCCGATCTGGCTATCGCTCTGAAGAACGACACCAAGCAGCGCTTCCTGGTCATTTGCGAGAACAAGGGCGCCATCCCCAACATGCCCTACGACGCTATGGTCGAGCTGCCTGCCTACATTGGCAAGAACGGCCCCGAGGTCATCAGCCGCGACAACATTCCGCTGTTCCAGCAGGGCCTCATGATGCAGCAGCTGAACTCGGAGAAGCTCGTGGTCGAGGCTACGATCGAGGGTTCGTACGAGAAGGCGCTCAAGGCCTTCACGCTGAACAAGACCGTGCCGTCGATGAAGGTCGCCAAGGAGGTTCTCGACGACATGATCGAGGCCAACAAGGGTTACTGGCCCGAGCTTAAGTAAAAGCAACAGGGTCGCTGGCCGCATGCCTGAAGCAATGCCCCGCCCACGTGATTGCGTGGGCGGGGCATTGTCGTTTGGTAACGCGTTTTATCAAATATGGCATTTATCTGCGATAATGTTCATTTTCACCGCTGATGGTGACATTTCATACCGCCTGCCGAACTGCGTGGAGACCTAACAACTTTTTAGGTCAGTGTTGTGCGTGTAGCAATTTCGCCCGGCCTCGCCTCCGGGCTGCCATGTGAGAGGGGATCTTATGGCTCGACTGCACGTAATGGAACGCAGCCACGCTCAGGCCGTCATGGACGACCTGCACGATGCACTCGGACGTCGTCTGGCGGTGAGTTCACTCGCCCCGTGCCCCGTCGAGTTTACGGCGGCGCTCGTCAACCTGTGCTCCACCCAGAGCTGCGGCAAGTGCACGCCCTGCCGCGTGGGCCTGAGCGCGCTGAGCGACCTGCTCGCCGATGTGCTCGAGGGCCGCGCCGACGAGTCCACGCTCAACTTGATTGAGCGCACGGCCCGCACCATCTACCTTTCGAGCGACTGCGCCATCGGCTACGAAGCTGGCGCCATGGCACTCACGGCCATTCGCGGCTTCCGCGACGATTTTGAGCACCACATCCGCGAGCACTCCTGCGGCTTTGACCGCGAGGCTCGCGTCCCGTGTGTCTCGGGCTGCCCGGCGCACGTCGACATTCCTGGTTACATCTCGCTCGTCGAGGCAGGCCGTTATGCCGACGCCGTCAAGGTCATCCGCAAGAACAACCCGCTACCGCTCGTCTGTGGCCTGGTGTGCGAGCATCCCTGCGAGATGCATTGCCGCCGTGGCATGGTCGACGACCCCATGAACATCCTCGCCCTCAAGCGTTTTGCCGTTGAGCATAGCGACCTCAACGACCACAAGCCACATGTAGTGGACAACACCGGTAAGCGCGTCGCCGTGATCGGCGGCGGCCCGGCCGGCCTTTCCTGTGCCTACTACCTGGCCGTGATGGGCCACAAGGTGACCATTTTTGAGCAGCGCCACCACTTGGGCGGCATGCTGCGCTACGGCATCCCCAGCTATCGTCTGCCGCGCGAGCGCCTGCAGGCCGAGATCGACTGGATTTTGAGCGCCGGCATCGACGTGGAGCTCGACCACTCCGTGAGCGGCGAGGAGCTCGCCCGTCTGCGCGACGAGTTCGATGCCGTCTACCTGGCCATCGGTGCCCACAGTGACAAGAAGCTCGGCCTTCCGGGTGAAGAGGCGCCCGGCGTGGAATCGGCCGTCAAGATGCTGCGCGCCATCGGCGATGACGAGCTGCCCGACCTGAGCGGCCAGCGCGTGTGCGTCATCGGCGGCGGCAACGTTGCCATGGACGTGGCGCGCTCTGCCGTGCGCTGCGGTGCCGAAAAGGTGAGCATCGTCTACCGCCGTCGCATCTGCGACATGACGGCCCAGGATGCCGAGATTGCCGGCGCCCAGGCCGAGGGCTGCGAGGTTCTGGAGCTCACGGCCCCGCTCGCTATCGAGACGGGCGAGGAGGGTCGCGTGAGTGGCCTGCGCGTGCAGCCGCAGATTATCGGCGAGCCCCGTCGTGGGCGTCCGGCCCCGCGTGCCGCCGCCACGCCCGAGCGCGTCATTCCCTGCGAGCGCGTGTTTGTGGCCATTGGCCAGGACATCGATTCCAAGCCGTTTGAGGACATGGGCATTGCCTGTAAGTGGGGCTGCGTGGTCACCGATTCGGATGGCGCCGTGCCCAACTTCGATGGCCTCTTTAGCGGCGGCGACTGCCAGACCGGTCCCGCCACCGTCATCCGGGCCATCAACGCCGGCCGCGTTGCTTCGGCAAATATCGACCGTTACCTGGGCTTTGACCACAAGATCAAGCTCGACGTTGGGCTGCCGACCGTGCAGTTTAAGGGCAAACACGAGTGTGGCCGCTGCGAGCTGGGCGAGCGCGAGGCCGGCGAGCGCATCCACGATTGGAATCTGGTCGAGCAGGGTCTCACCGAGCAGGAAGCACGCCAGGAGGCAAGCCGCTGCCTGCGTTGCGACCACTTTGGCTTTGGCGCGTTCCGTGGAGGGAGGAACCTGGAATGGTAGAGCTCAACAACCCCACTGTCAGCGACAACACCGAAAGCGGAGCACTCTACATGGTCAAGCTCACTATCGATAATTGCGAGGTCGTGGTGCCTGAGCACACCACGATCCTGGACGCGGCCAAGTCCGTCGGCATCCAGATTCCCACCCTGTGCTACCTGCGCGATCTAAACGAGATTGGCGGTTGCCGCGTGTGCGTGGTCGAGGTTGAGGGCTGCGACCAGCTGGTTGCCGCCTGCAACAACTACGTGCTCGACGGCATGGTGGTCCACACCAACAGCCCCAAGGCCCGCGAGGCGCGTCGCACCAACGTGCAGCTGCTACTGTCCCAACACGACTCGCGCTGCACGAGCTGCGTGCGCAGTGGTAACTGCAACCTGCAGACCATCGCCAACGACCTGGGCATCTTCTATCTGCCGTACGAGCAGCACCTGGCGCGCGAGGGCTGGGACTTCGATTTCCCCATCATCCGCGATAACGACAAGTGCATCAAATGCATGCGCTGCATCAAGGTGTGCGAGAGCGTGCAGGGCTTAGGGATTTGGGATCTGACCAACCGCGCCACGCATACCGCCGTGGGCACTCGCGGGCGTGCGCCGATCGGCAAGACCGATTGCGTCGCGTGCGGTCAGTGCATCACGCATTGCCCGACGGGCGCCCTGCGCGAGCGTGACGATACCGAGACCGTGTTCGACGCCATCGCCGATCCCGACAAGATCGTGCTGGTGCAGATTGCGCCGGCCGTGCGTAGCGCCTGGGGCGAGGAGCTCGGCATTCCGCGCGATGAGGCCACCGTCGAGCGCCTGGCCTGTGCGCTGCGCCGCGTGGGCTTTGAGTACGTGTTTGACACCGACTTCTCGGCCGATCTCACCATTATGGAGGAGGGCTCCGAGCTGCTCGAGCGCCTGGGTAAGGCTGCCAAGGGCGAGGGCGACAGCCGCGGCTGGCCCATGTTCACGAGCTGCTGCCCGGGCTGGGTACGCTTTGTGAAGGCGCGCTACCCCGAGTTTGTCGACAGCCTGTCCACGTCAAAGTCGCCGCAGCAGATGTTCGGCGCCATCGCCAAGACCTACTATGCCAAAGTGCTGGGCGTGGAGCCCGAGCGCCTGTTCGTGGTGTCCGTGATGCCGTGCACGGCCAAGAAGGCCGAGTGCGCGCTGCCGAGCATGGTGGGCGAGGGCGGTGCGCCCGACGTTGACGTTGCGCTGACGGTGCGCGAGATGGTGCGCATAATCCGCGCGAGCCACGTGAGCGTGGACACGCTGGTCGAGGAGCCGCTCGACACGCCGCTGGGCTTTGGCACGGGCGCGGGCGTGATCTTTGGCGCCACGGGCGGCGTGATGGAGGCCGCCGTGCGCTCGGCCTATTACCTGGTGACGGGCAAGAACCCGGATGCCGATTTCTTTACCGACGTGCGCGGACTCGACGGCTGGAAGGAAGCTGTCGCCGATATCGATGGCACTCAGGTGCGTGTTGCCGTGGCGCACGGGCTGGGCAACGCCGCCCGGCTGCTCGACGCGATTCGCGACGGCAGCGTGAGCCATGACTTTGTCGAGGTCATGGCGTGCCCCGGCGGTTGCGTCGGTGGTGGCGGTCAGCCCATCCACGACGGTTGCGAGCTGGCGGCCGAGCGCGGCAAGGTGCTCTGGGGCCTGGATGCCGCTGCGGACATTCGCTTCTCGCACGAGAATCCCGATGTCCAGGCGTGCTATCGCGAGTTCTTGGGCGCGCCGCTCTCGCCGCTGGCCGAGGAGCTACTGCATACCGACCATCATGCATGGACGATGCCCAACGAGGAGGCGTGCTAGCGATGCGCGCGTTTGATGTTGAGATGACGCGCCGAGGATTTGCCTCGGCGCTTGCCGCGGGCGCGTTGTCGCTCGCACTGGCTGGCTGTGGCGGCGGAGCTGCCGGTGCCGGGTCCGCCGCGGGCTCGGCTGCCACGGACGGCGCCGGTGCTGCTGCGGAGCCGGTCGAGGTGCACGTCGCCTCGCTCAAGGGGCCGACCTCGATTGGTCTGGTGCAGTTTATGGACCGGGCGGACGAGGGCGCCACGGATAACGAGTTCGACTTTGCGATCAGCACTGCGGCCGATGAGATCGTGCCCAAGGTCATTCAGGGAGATGTCGACATTGCCCTGGTGCCCGCCAACATGGCGAGCGTTCTCTACAACAAGACCGAAGGCGCGGTGCAGGTCATCGACATCAACACGCTCGGCGTGTTGAGTGTGGTGACGGGCGACGCGGACGTGACCTCGTTTGGTGACCTGGCGGGTCGTACCGTCTACATGACGGGCAAGGGCACCACGCCGGAGTACGTCATGAACTACCTGCTGGAGCGCGCGGGCCTGACCGGCCAGGTGACGCTCGAGTTTAAGAGCGAACCCACCGAGGTGCTGTCGGCGCTGCTTGCCGACCCGTCCGCCGTGGGCGTGCTGCCCGAGCCGTTCAAGACCGCTGCCATCGCAAAGAGCGAGGGCAAGCTGTCGGCGCCGGTAAATCTGACTGATGTGTGGGATGATCTGGCGGGTGACACGGGTTCGCGCCTGCTGACGGGCGTGACCGTGGTGCGCCGTGCCTTTGCCGAGGAGCATCCCGAGGCCGTGGCGGAATTCTTGCGCTGCCATGAGGCGAGCGTGAAGGCCGTCAATGCGGCGCCGGCAGACTGGGCGCAGGCCGTGGTCGATGCGGGTATCATCGATAACGCCGCGATTGCCGAAAAGGCGATTCCCGGGTGCATGCTCGTGTGTCAGACGGGGAAGGATATGAAGGCGGCGCTCGGTGGGTACCTGCAGGTGCTGGCCGATGCGGACGCGAGCGCCGTGGGCGGCAAGCTCCCGGCTGGCGATTTCTACTACATGGAGTAGCCCGTGCGTGCGTTTGCTCGACAAATGACAGAGCGTATGAAGGCGGTGGCGGCAGGTTGTGCCGTCGCCGCCTTTTGGCTTGCCGTGTGGGTGCTGGTGGCGGGTCTCGTGGCGCAGCCGTTGATTTTGCCGGGGCCGGGCACTGTTGCGGTGGCGTTGCTACGGCTGGTGTGCGATGCCGCCACGTGGGCGATTCTGGTGGGCTCAGGCGCGCGAATTCTAGGCGGTTTGGCGCTTGCCGCGGTGTGCGGCGGTGTGCTGGCGGGGGCCTCGGTGCGGTCGCGAACGTTTGCCCGCTTGGTGGCGCCGGCGCTTTCGTTTGTTAAGGCGACGCCGGTTGCCTGCGTGGTGGTCCTGCTGCTCATTTGGCTGGGGTCGGCGCGCGTGAGCGTTGCAGCGGTCTTTTTGATGGCGCTGCCGGGCGTGTATTTTTCGTTGGTCGAGGGTTTGACGCAAGCGGATAAACCGCTGGAGCAGATGTTTCGTCTGCATGGCGTGCGGGGCTGGCGACTGTTTTGCGCCCATACCTGGCGCGAGGTCCTGCCGTTTGTGCTTTCGTGTGCGCGTGCCGTGATCGGCATGAGCTGGAAGGCCGGCGTGGCGGCGGAGCTCATCGGCATGGCGACGGGCACCGTGGGCGAACGCATCTATCAGGCGAAGCTGCTCATCGAGACGGCTGATCTGCTGGCGTGGACCGTGTTGGTCGTTGCCGCCTCGTGGGCGTGTGAGCGCGTGCTGGTGTGGCTGCTGCGGGTTTCGGGACCCGTGGCGTGGCGCGCGGCCGTGCGGGCACATGGGCATGGACTGCGCGGGCGTGCGGGCGGCTCTGCTGGTGGCGGGGCTGCGGCGGAGCTTGCGCTCGCCGTGGGCGACCGGGCACCCTGGGCTCCGGCGCTGGATGGTCTGGTGCTCAACGTGCCCGCGGGCGGGCGTATCTGCGTGATGGGAGCTTCAGGCGTGGGCAAGTCGACGCTGCTTTCGTTGACAGCGGGGGAGTGCGCGCCGTGCTCGATGGTGTTTCAGGATACGCGCCTGGTTGAGGACGCCTCTGCTTTGGATAACGTGCTGGTGTGCGCCGATGCACGCGTGAATGCCTCGAGTGCCGCTGCCTTGTTGCGCCTGCTGGTACCGGGGATCGATGTGCATGCCCGCGTGGCCGAGCTCTCGGGCGGGCAGCGCCGTCGCGTCGAGATTGCCCGAGCCCTGCTGTGTCCGGGCGGCGCAGTGATTCTGGACGAGCCCTTTACCGGTCTAGACATCGCTGCGCGCGACGCATGCGCCGAGGCCGTGCTCGACTTGCTCGACGGCCGTATGCTGTTGCTTGCCACGCACGATTTCGCTGACGCTCGGGCCCTCAATATCTCGGACATCATCACGCTCTAAATACTTACCCAGCAACAAAATGATCCGTTTTTCTCCGTCTCCATAGGGCCGGGTATGGTATTCTATCTGCGGGGTAATACTTAGGAATACCAAGTAATACCAACGCCGTAGAAACAAACTCCAGATGCGGGCCAATCGGGTTGCCTTCACAGCCCGTCGCCCAGCCGCGTGGCCCGCATCTATCCGCATCACCGTCGTTTCAAAAAGGAAGCGCCATGGCAGAACACATGACCCCGGTTGTCGCGAAGGTCTTGCCCGAGGAAAAGGCGGCCTTCGCGGCGGCAACCCAGCTCGTGGGCACCACGCCGTCCAACGCCATCCGCATGTTTATCGCCGCGTTCAATCGCTGCGGCACCTTCCCGTTCGACATTTCGCCCAACGGGGCCTTTGGCGCTGCGCCCGATTCTCGTCAACAATGACCGTCCCAAACTGCCGGCACTTGGGGACGTTCCTTTTCTGCCGGCAGTTAAGGAACGTCCCTAAGTGCCGGGTTTTGAGGAGGTTGGCATGCTCAATGCGATGATTTGGGCGCTTGCCTGTTTTGGTGTTGTTGCTGCCGATATTGCCCTGAGCATTGTTCTGTTTTCAGTTCTCGATGCCGTGTCGGTGCTGACGGGCTATCCGATCGACAATCTCGATATCCAATGGTTCCAGGCTGCCGCTCAGACGGCGTCATTTTTGATGGCGCTGCTGTGGTGGCGCTATCTGTGGCCCCGCTCCTTCATGGCGCGCCGGCAAGGCGAACGCCCACTCGGCGGGGGAGCAGGCGCGGCATGGAAGCGCATTGCCTGCGTTGTCGTGATCGGCCTATCCATGCAGGTGGTCATTAGCTACCTATGCGACGGCGTACTGTCGCTGCTGCCCGAGGTCGCGGCAGACTATAGCGAGCTCGTCGAGGAGACGGGCATGGGCGATACCAGCCTTCTTGCTGTCTTGACCACAGTGCTCGGCGCTCCGTTTTGCGAAGAGCTCCTGGTGCGCGGCATCATCTTTGAGTTTTCGCTGCGTGCGTTTAATCCACAGTGCCGTTCGTTCTGGAAGCGCCGGCGCCGCGCGAACGCGCAGGACGGCGCCATAGTGCCCTGGGCGGCCCCGAGTACCTGGGGCGTCGCCGCGGCAATCGTGCTGCAGGCGGCGGTCTTCGGCTTTATGCACATGAACTGGGTGCAGGGCTGCTACGCGGGCGCTGCCGGCCTCATTTTTGGTTGGGTACTCGTGACCACCGGAAAGCTTCGCTACACGATTCTGCTGCACTTTGCGTTTAATGCCGGGTCGTATCTCATGGGGCTGCTGTGGTTTGTGGGCACACCGCTCGACGTTGTGGTCACGGTTGGCATCGCCGGCTTTGTGCTGGTAGAGGCGATGCGCTCGCTGCTTCGATTGCGCATTCCCGTGTCGCGCGAAGCTGATCGGTCTGAGTAATAACGCCTTTAATTAGACCGATGCGTCCTGAACGCACCTGGCGTTTCGCCGAATGCTTCTTTAAATTTTGAGTAAAAGAATGACATGTTGGAGATGCCGACTTTTCGGGCTACATACTGCACGCTGCGCTCGGTGTTATTGAGAAGATATGCCGCCTCTGTGAGCTGCTGGTTGAGCTTGATTTGCGAAAACGTTTTGCCGGTTTTTTGCTTGATCAAGCTGCTGAGATAGCTGGTGCTATAACCCGTATCGCTCGCAATGCTTTCGAGTGTGCAGTCGCCGTAGCTTCGCTCAATATGATTCAGAATCGACACGATGCGTTCGTCCGACATGATCGCCTGGTTATCAGTTGCGGAGCGTCGGTACAGTCCTCGAATGAGAACAAGGAATAGGCTGACGGCGAGGTGCCTCATGAGTTCATTGGAATAGGCATCTTTAAAGTGATATTCGATAAAGAGCATCTCGATGAGGCGTCGCGCATGTCGGGCGTATTCCTCTGGAAGAATGAGATATTTTCGGGCCTCGCGGTTTTTGGACACAAAATCAAATAGAAGATTCGTTAATGGTGACGCGCCGGGTAGCTGGCTCAGGAACAACGAATCGAACATTTCTTTTTTGAAGACGATCGAAATGACGATATCATGCTCGCCCTTAACGTATGGAACGCTTCTGACTACGCCGGTGTTGCAAATGAGCACATCACCCTTTTTAAGGAGCAGTGACCGTCCGTTGACGATAAACGTGCAGACGCCGTCGTACACGTAGTTAAGCTCCATATCCCGATTGATATGAGGAGGAATATCGGTAAAGCGCGACTCCTTGATAAGGCCCACGGGGTTTTCGTCGAGAGTTTCTTTCCAATCAAACAGATAGACCTCTTCGCCGTTAATGGTTGTGGTTTCCACCCTGTTATATCGCGGGCTGAGCTCTCCCGGATGTGTGCGATGCCACTCTTCGGTCTCGGTATGCGTATAGAGCAGCTGTTTGAGATTCGAATCCATGGGGTGTTCCAAGGGTGAACGGTAGAATCGATGCCTTAAACGGTATTATATCTAAAAAAATGTTATAAACAAACGCTTTCTATGCGATATCTTATGCATCTTGTTCTTCCTAGTATTGGGTTATCCGCTGGAGCATCCGATCAAGGAGGGCAAATGAGTAAGTTAAAACATGGGTTTGACTCCGACTTTTTATGGGGCGGAGCCATATCGTGCTCGCAGGCCGATGGCGCCTGGAATGAGGGCGGAAAGGGAAAGTCGACGCAGGATTGTCGATGGCTGGATGGTACCTGGACTCATGACCAGATTGAGGACAAGCATCAAAACAACCCCTTCTGCCATGACGAACTAATGAACGCTCTCGCAGATGATGGTGTTGAGTTCTACCCGTTTAGGCGCGGTAACGACTTCTATCATCACTACCGTGAGGACATCGCGCTTTTTGCGGAGATGGGCCTCAAGCTGTTCCGCACTTCTATTTGCTGGAGCCGAATCTATCCTAACGGAGATGATCTTGAGCCTAACCGCGAAGGCATCGAGTGGTATCGAAGCATGCTGGGTGAGTGCAAAAAGCACGGCATTAAAACCTTCGTCACCATGCTCCACTATGACATCCCGGTAAATCTTGTCACCACATATGGGGGATGGAAGAATCGCAAGACGATTGATTTCTTCGCCCGCTATGTCGAGACAATCGTTACGGAATTGGGCGATCTGGTCGATTTCTGGCTGCCTTTTAACGAGTTCAATGCAGCGCGTTTTTCGCCTTGGGACGGGGTCTGTCTGGTCAAAGACGAAGAGGGGGAGAACTTCGATCGAGCCATCTTCCAGTGCCTGCACCACGAGTTCGTTGCCAATGCGCGTGCCGTCGAGATTGTCCATCGTCTTTCGCCCGATACTCCCGTTGGCGGCATGATCGCTCGATTCTGTACGTATCCCGCCACCTGCCGTCCCGAAGATAACATGCAGGCTATTCACGACGACCAGTATTCCAACTGGTTCTATACGGACGTGATGGCTCGTGGAAAATACCCCGCTTATATGAATCGCTATTTCGATGCGTGTGATATCGAGATTCAAATGGAACCGGGCGATGAAGAGCTCATCGCTCGCAACACGGTCGACTTCCTGGCCTTTTCGTACTACTTTTCCCAGGTATCCACCTGCGATCAGGGATGGGAGAAGACTGCGGGTAATCTGGTCATGGCAAACAAGAACCCTTATCTCGAGACGAGTGAGTGGGGCTGGCAGCTCGATCCCATTGGCCTGAGGGTTACCCTTAACCAGATGTATGACCGCTATGGGCTGCCTCTGTATATCGCCGAGAACGGCCTCGGTACATCTGATGTAGTCGAGGAGGATGGCAGCATCCACGACGAGTATCGAATCGATTATTTGCGCCAGCACATAAAGTGCCTTAAAGAAGCGGTGATCGATGGCGTTGACGTGCGCGGATACATGATCTGGGGATTCATTGACCTTGTTGCCTGCGGTCCTCTTACGATGGACAAGCGCTACGGGCTTATCTATGTCGATCTGGATAATTGCGGCAACGGCACTGCGGAGCGCTCGCGTAAAGACTCTTTCTATTGGTATCAGAAATGTATCGCCACTAATGGCGAGGATCTTGGGTAGGAGTGATTGTCGTGGCAGACAAGAAGGAACTGGCCGCTCGTGTCCTCGAGCTCGTGGGCGGCGCCGATAACGTTGTTATGGCAACGCACTGCATTACAAGGCTCAGATTCAACCTGAAGGACGATAGCAAGGCAGACCTGGAGGCCCTTAAGACGCTTGACGGCGCCTTGGGCGCGCAGGTTAAAGACGGACAGTGGCAAGTTATCATCGGCGCCAGCGTGGGGTCGGTATATGACGAATTGGAGCCCATGCTAGGTGACAGGATGGGTGGCGAGGTCTCCGCCGACGCCGAGCAGCCTGAGCTCCAAAAAGGTTCGGCTCGCGTATTCGATATCATCACCGGCATCTTTTCCGCTATCATTCCCGCACTGGTGGCGGGAGGCATCGTAAAGGGCATCCTGGCTGCTATCGCGGCTTTTGGAATCGACACGGGTGCCGGCGACTTTGCGATATTCAATATGATTTCGGATATCCCGTTCTACTTCTTGCCGTTTTTGCTGGCAATGTCTACAGCTGATAAGTTCCGGGTCAACCGTTCGCTTGCGCTTTGTGTTGCCGGATCGCTGATGTACCCGACCATTGTCAACGCTGTCGGTACGGGCGAGACGCCCCTTGCGCTGTTCGGTTTTGCGGTGCCGATTTTTAGCTACGCCGATTCCGTGTTCCCGGTTATCTTTGGCGTCATTGGCTTGTCTTTTGTATATCGTGCAATCGACAAAGTCGTGCCGGATCTTTTTAAGCTCGTTGTCGTTCCGGCGCTCTCCCTTGCTATCGTGATTCCCGTCAACCTGTTTGTGCTCGCTCCGATTGGTGCCTGGTGCGGTCTTGGTCTTGCCAACGGTATCGTTTGGCTATTCTCGACGTTAGGCCCCGTTGCCGGTTTTCTGCTGGGCTTCTTTATGCCGCTTATCGTGCTCTTCGGCATGCATCAGTCAACGAGCCCTATCCAGATTTCCAATATCGCAACGCTTGGGTATGACTATCTGCTCCCGATCTCTTTCTGCCATAACCTCGCCGAAAGCGGTGCGTCTTTTGGTGCAGCCCTGCGCATGACCGACGAAAAGCTCAAGTCCGCTGCAATGACGTGCGCCTTCTCAGCATTTATGGGAATTTCCGAGCCCGCCTTGTTTACCGTTCAGGTTCCTAACAGGACTCCGCTTATCGCTGCGATGATTGCGGATGGCATTGGCGGTGCGCTTACCGTTGTTCTCGGCGCAAAGTGCTTCGGCTTTGTTATGCCCGGCATTACCTCGTTGCCCGTTTATGCCGATCCAAGCGGCAATCCCATGAACCTGATCATGATTATCGTCTGCATCGCTTTGACTTGGGTTATCTCTGCGGCGCTCTCGTTTGCGCTCTATGGTCGTTTCGACAAAAAGTAACGACGTTTTGAGATAGACAATATTAATCGGCCGCTCGCCGGGGAATCGTTCTGCGACGCCCCAGCGAGCGGCATTTTATTGGTGGGGCGTGTCGTGTCGCCAACGGCGGCATGCCGCCTCGCCGCGCTAGTTGCGTCTGCCGCCTCCGTTGGCGCCCTGACGCCCCTGTGCCGCGCGATTGCGACCGGCAGTGTTCTGCGCGCGGGACATACCGCCGTGACCCTTGCTGCCCTTGGGCCCCTTGCCGGCGGCGCCACCGTGGGCCTTGCCGCCCTTCTTGCCGGTGCCATGCCCACCGCCGGCAGACGTCTCGCCCGGGCGTGGCGGCACGGGGCGAATCAGGCAATGCTTGGTATAGCCGATCAGATCACGACGCCCGGCCTTCTCTAGCGCCTCGCGCACCAGCTTGTAGTTCTCGGGCTTGCGATACTGGATGAGCGCGCGCTGCATGGCCTTCTCATGCGGGTCGCGCGCCACGTAGATCGGCTGCATGGTGCGCGGATCTACACCGGTGTAGTACATGCAGGTCGACATGGTGGACGGGGTGGGGTAGAAGTCCTGTACCTGCTCGGGCATGTAGCCCATGTCGCGCACGGCTTCGGCAAGGTCCACGGCTTCCTTCATGGTTGAACCAGGGTGGCTCGAGATCAGATACGGCACCACGTACTGCTTGAGTCCGTATTCGCGATTCAAGCGTTCAAATTTACGGCAGAATGCGTCGTAGACAGCTCGGCTCGGCTTGCCCATCACGGACAGCACCGCGTCGCTCACGTGCTCGGGCGCTACGCGCAGCTGGCCCGAGACATGGTGTTCCAGCAGCTCGCGTAAAAACTCGTCCGAGGCATCGGCCATGGTGTAGTCAAAACGGATGCCGCTGCGCACGAAGACCTTTTTGACGCCCGGCAGCTGGCGCAGGTCGCGCAACAGCTGCGTGTAGCCGCTTTCGTCGACCACCATGTTCTTGCACACGCTCGGCCACAGACAGCGCTTGTTCTTGCACACGCCGTGCTTGAGCTGCTTGTCGCAGGCGGGACGGCTAAAGTTGGCCGTCGGTCCGCCTACGTCGTTGATGTAGCCCTTAAACTCGGGATCGCGCGTGAGCAGCTCTGCCTCGCGCATGATCGAGTCGTGGCTGCGCATCTGCAACACGCGACCTTGGTGGAAGGTGAGGGCGCAAAACGAGCATTCACCAAAGCACCCGCGGTTGGAGCTGATTGAAAACTTGATCTCGGCAAAGGCCGGCACGCCGCCCGCGGCATCGTAGTCGGGATGCCAATCGCGTGCGTAGGGGAGCTCGGCCACCTCGTCCATCTCATCGGTCGTCAACGTCGCCGACGGCGGGTTCTGCACCACATAGACGCTGTTGGGATAGGGCTCTACCAGGCGATGTCCGGTGATGGGGTCCATATTCTGCTGTTGCACGTTAAAGCTGCGTGCGTAGTTGAGCTTGTCGGCGGTAAGGTCGTCCCAGCTGGGTAGCAGGTCGTAGTCGTAGACCTCGTCGAGCGAGCCTGTGCGGTAGACGGTGCCGTTGATATAGGTGATCTGATCGATGGGCAGCCCCGCGTCGAGCGCGTCGGCAATCTCGACAATCGCGTGCTCGCCCATGCCGTAGATGAGGATGTCGGCGCCCGAGTCGAGCAGCACCGAGCGCTTGAGCTTATCCTGCCAGTAGTCGTAGTGGGCCAGGCGGCGCAGGCTTGCCTCGATGCCGCCGATGATGATGGGGGCGTCCTTGAACGTCTGACGGATGAGATTGCCGTAGACCGTGACGGCACGGTTGGGGCGGTGACCTTCCTCGCCGCCGGGGGTATAGGCGTCGGTGTGGCGGCGGTGCTTGGTCACCGAATAGTGGTTGACCATGGAGTCCATGTTGCCGGCACTGACCAAAAAGCCCAGGCGCGGCTCACCGAGCACGCTGATGCTGGCGGGATCGGTCCAGTCGGGTTGGCAGATGATGCCCACTTTGTAGCCGTGCGCGTCGAGTACGCGGCTGATGATGGCCATACCAAAGCTGGGGTGGTCCACGTAGGCGTCGCCGCAGATGTAGATGAAGTCACACTGGTCCCAACCGCGCGCGTCCATATCGGCGCGGCTGACGGGGAGGAACTTATCGCGGCCCGGGCGCCAGGGACGGGCGGGCGCTGCCGGGGTATGAGCGGCGTGGCCGCCCTGGGCCTTGCCGCCGCGCTTTTGCCGCTGGCCCTGTTTGCCCTGCTGACTGCGCTGGTTATTCTGAGCGTGCTGAGGCTTTTTTGCCACGATCCCTCCCGGTGTTTGTATGCTGCACGTAATTGTAACCAGTCTTTTTGGGACGGGGCTAAAAAGACTGGTGGAGTACATGGGCTGGCGGATCGGCGTGTCGATGCGGGTGCCGTTTGTTTCCAGACTGTGTATCCCCGTGTCGAAGGAGCCGTCTCGCGCGCACGCCATGTTGTCAATGGGTTACAGTATGAACGGCGGCTATGTTTCCGCCAACGCACGAGAGGGTCGTCAACAAGGAGGATGCACGACGATGCAGCGTGCCAAACAGATATCGGAGTCCATCGAACTGGGCATTATCCTGGCGCTCGCCGGCGGCTTTATGGATGTGTATTCGTACATTGGGCGCGACCATGTTTTCGCAAACGCGCAGACGGGCAACATCCTGCTTGTGGGCGTGAGCATCTCGGAGGGCAATTGGGCACTTGCGGGGCGCTACTTCTTCCCTGTGGTGTCGTTTGCCGTGGGCATTATGCTTGCCGACCTGGTACACGAACGGTTTGGCAGCGTGATTCACTGGCGCCAAGTGACGGTGTTCTTTGAAGCCGTCATCTTGCTGGGTGTGAGCTTTATCCCGGGCGGCAATTTCAACCTGCTCGCCAACTGCCTCACCTCGTTTGCCTGCGGCATGCAGGTCGAGAGCTTCCGCAAGATCCACGGTCACGGCATCGCTACGACCATGTGCATCGGCAATCTGCGTAATGCCTTGCAAAACGTGGACGACTACATCATCACCCATAGGCGTGGCTTTTTGGAAAACGGCCTGCTGTACTTTGGCGTGATTTTCACCTTTGTGTTTGGCGCCGTGCTGGGCAATTGGTGCATTGAGCGCATGGGCTTGCACGCCATTGCGGTGGCGAGCGTGCTGCTGTTTGTCGCGTTTGGCATTATGTTTATCGACCGCGAGCGCGATTTGCGCTCTCGCTGGAAGGTTGCGGCCGAGGCTTGGAAAGAGGGCTGCCGAAAGTAACCGAATGCGGCAAAGGGGCTGTCCCTTTGCCGCAATATTTTTCATCGTCTGTTGAAACGCTTTAAATAGTTTGACGTTCTCACGCGTTTTTTGTTTCAAAAGCGTTAGGATGGGACTCATAGCGTGGGGCGTAATGGATGCCCCGCACACGATGGGAGGCTATCAATGGCTAATCGTTTCGTTCTCAATACCATCTCTTATCATGGTTCCGGCGCCATCAAGGAGATCCCCGGCGAGCTCCAGCGTCGCGGCTACAAGAAGATCTTCGTCTGCTCCGACCCCGATCTGGTCAAGTTTGGCGTTACCGCTAAGGTGACCGACGAGCTCGACGCCGCCGGCATCGCTTGGAGCCTCTACTCCGAGATCAAGCCCAACCCCACGATTCAGAACGTCAAGGACGGCGTCGAGGCCTTCAAGGCCGCCGAGGCTGACGCTATCGTGACCATCGGTGGCGGCTCCTCCATGGACACCGCCAAGGCCATCGGCATCATCATCAACAACCCCGAGTTCGCCGATGTCCGCAGCCTCGAGGGCGTTGCTCCCACTAAGAACCACGCCGTGTTCACCATCGCCGTGCCGACGACCGCCGGTACCGCTGCCGAGGTGACCATCAACTACGTCATCACCGACCCCGAGAAGGTCCGCAAGTTCGTGTGCGTCGACACCAACGACGCCCCCGAGGTCGCCGTCGTCGACCCCGACATGATGGCTTCCATGCCCGCCGGCCTGACCGCCTCCACCGGCATGGACGCTCTGACCCACGCCATCGAGGGCTATACCACCAAGGGCGCTTGGGAGCTCTCCGACATGTTCCACTTTGAGGCCATCAAGCTGATCAGCGAGAACCTACGCGACTCCGTTGCCGAGGCCAAGTCCGGCCAGCCCGGCTCCGGCCGCGAGGGCATGGCCCTTGGCCAGTATGTCGCCGGCATGGGCTTCTCCAATGTTGGCCTGGGCATCGACCACGCCATGGCTCACACCCTGTCCGCTCACTACGACACCCCGCACGGCGTCGCTTGCGCCATGCTGCTGCCGATCGCCATGGAGTTCAACAAGCCGGTTTGCGCCGAGCGTCTGGCCAAGGTTGCCGTCGCCATGGGCGTTGACACCACGGGCATGAGCACCGACGAGGCTGCCGACGCCGCTATCGCCGCCGTCAAGCAGCTTTCCGCCGACGTGAATATCCCGCACGTCTGCGAGGCCATGAAGGCTGACGAGATCGAGGTCCTGGCCAAGGACGCCATGGCCGACGCTTGTTTCCCGGGTAACCCGCGCGAGGCAACGCTCGACGACGTCATCGAGCTCTTCAAGAAGATCTGCCCGGCTGCCTAGCCCAGTTTGGTGGTCCTTCGCCCGTAGGTGTATGGTCTTTTGACGTGCCGCTGGCCCCGCCGTGCTACGCACGGCGGGGCTTTTTGTGCTGCGTCGATGCCCTGAGACGGACAAAACCAAGGCGTACTGCCCGCTGCGGATAGGTGGTGCACTTCCCTGCGTGCATTTTTGGGAGTATTCAACAAGCTCTTAAAAATGCATAACGTTGTGAATGGGCGGTAGTGATCCGCAGGCGCCCATCGACAGCCATTGTGGGCGGGCTATCGATGAGTGGAGGGGGTTGTTACTGAGTTTCTGCTTTGCGACGACCTGCAACACTGCTGTAACCGCGTCGTTTTGTCGTTCGTGATGGGGCCGTTGGGGCCCACGGTGCTGAATACTCCGTTTTTTGCACGGTCCAAGGTGGGGCACCCTGAGACGAAGCAAAAAGATGCCTCATTTCTATGCAAATACCAATAGGATTTATGCAAGATTGAGATTGTAAACCGTGCACGTGCACAAAACCGGTGCGGGGACGTCTGGAGGCGGCTCGGCTCCTGGGGCATTGCACGTGCAGAACGGTTAAAATCGGGACTCGGTCTTAGTTTTACTTGGAAGGATGCATATGACTTCTAATATTGATGCTTCTCTAGAGGAGACGCTCTCCTATATCGCAGGACAGCTTAAGACGCTGACTTCTATTGCCTCCCCTACCGGCTATACCCGTGCGGCGACTGATTATCTGATGGAGACCCTGCGCGATATGGGGTTTGGGCCTGAGCGTTCTAATAAGGGTAACGTGCTCGTTGAGCTTGGCGGCGAGGGCGAGCCGCTCGTACTGGCGAGCCATGTCGATACCCTAGGCGCCATGGTGCGTTCCATTAAGGACAATGGCCGCCTGCGCCCCACGACGCTCGGTGGGCATCAGTGGTCTACGGCCGATGGCGAGAACTGCACCGTCTACACGCGCGACGGCAATGTCTACACGGGCGTGGTTCTTAACACCGAGCCTTCGGCGCACGTGGCCGACGAGCCGGTCAAGACCATCGAGAAGAACATGGAGATCTTGCTCGACGAGAACGTCGACAGCAAGGACGATGTGCTCGAGCTGGGTATTCAGACCGGCGACATCATCGCTATGGATCCTCGCACGACGGTGACGGAGAGCGGCTACATTAAGAGCCGCTTCCTGGATGACAAGCTATCGGCCGCCATTTTGTTGGGCTTGGCGCGTGCCGTCGCCGCTGGCGAGGTGACGCTTTCGCGTAAGGTTTCGCTGCTCTTTACCGTGTACGAGGAGGTGGGCCACGGCGGCGCCTTCGTGCCGGCCGACACGCGCGAGATGATCAGCGTTGACATGGGCTGCGTGGGCGACGACCTAGGCTGCACCGAGCACATGGTGTCGATCTGCGCCAAGGATTCGGGCGGTCCGTACAACTACGACCTGGTGACGGCGCTGTCCAATATCGCGCGCGAGCTTGAGCTCGATTACGCTATCGACGTGTATCCGCATTACGGTTCGGACGTCGAAGCCACGCTCTCTGCCGGCTACGACATTCGCCATGGTCTGATCGGCCCCGGCGTGTATGCGAGCCACAACTACGAGCGTAGCCACATGGACGGCGTGCGCAACACCTTCGAGCTCGTCCGCGCCTACGTACAGCGCTAGCGATGCAGCGGCCTCGGCTGATACGGCAGTACCGACCGAGGCCGTCCTCTCTAAGTTGCGGTGAAATAGGGACTGTTTGGCGGTTTTAAACGCTTAAACAGTCCCTATTTCACCGCAATTTATGAAGGGGATGGGGCGAGGTGCTGCTATTTGATGGCTGCCGTAACGGTGCCGCCGCCCAGGGCGACGTCGCCGCGGTAGACGACGACTGCCTGGCCGGGGGCGATGGCTCGCTGCGGCTCGTCAAAAGTCAGCAGCATTTGCCCGTCTTCGCCGCGCGTAAGGGTCGCTGCTTGGTCTTTCTGACGGTAACGGTACTTGGCGCCCACGCGAATGCCGCCGGCATCGAGTTCTGCCTCCATGCGGTCGGCAGGGGCACTCCAGATCCAGTCGTTGGCCGTGAGCGCTGTGGCCGTTAGGTCCTCGGCCTCGCCCAGATGCACGGTGCTGCTGTCGGCGTCGACGCCCGTTACGTACACGGGATGCGCCATCGCGACGCCCAGGCCCTTGCGCTGGCCGATGGTGTAGCGCAGCGCACCGTTGTGGCGCCCGACCACGCTGCCGTCGCGCCACACAATGTCGCCCGGTGCAGCGGGATGTCCGCAGCGGCGCTCGATATAGCCCGCGTAGTCACCGTCTGGAATAAAGCAGATGTCCTCGCTTTCGGCCTTCTTGGCGTTGGTAAAGCCCTGCTCGGCGGCAATGCGGCGCACGTCGCGCTCTTTGTCCAGCCCAGCCAGCGGAAAGATCGTGTGCGCCAGGCGTTCCTGCGTAAGCGAATACAAAAAGTAACTCTGGTCCTTTTTGGGGTCCTCGCCGCGGTACAGCTGCCAGGTTCCGTCGGACGCCTGGCTCGTTTTGGCGTAGTGGCCCGTGGCGATGTAGTCGCAGCCCATATCCAGCGCCGCATCCAGCAATGCGCCAAACTTAATGTGGCGGTTGCAGATGATGCATGGGTTGGGCGTCAGCCCCTCCTGATAGGCGGTCACGAAGCGCTCGATAACGTTGCGGTCGAAGGCCTGCTGCAGGTCGAGCACATGGTGGGGCATCCCCAGGCACTCGGCGACAGCCTTTGCATCGGCGATGTCGCGGTCGACCTTACTCATGCCCGTGACGGGATCGGGCGCGGGGCAGGTGAGGCGCATGGTGGCGCCGACGCATTCGTAGCCCTGGCTTTTGAGCAGGTACGCGGTCACGCTAGAATCGACGCCGCCGCTCATGGCGACGAGCACGCGCTTGTTGTGCATGGGGAGGTTCTCCTTGGTGGCATGTGGCCAAAAAAGAAAAGCGGCGCGGGAGGCTGGTTCCGCGCCGCAGACATTGTAGCAAGTTCGGACGTCTCGTGGGACACCCTAACGAGATGGGCTCAGGCAGCCAGAAGAGAGGATAGGCCGGCATGCCATGGGCCTATCGACAAGTGACGGGCCCTTAGTCCTGGAACAGTGCCGTGGACAGGTAGCGCTCGCCGGTGTCGGCAAGCAGGGCCACGATGGTCTTGCCCTCGTTTTCGGGGCGCTTGGCCAGCTGCAGCGCGGCCCACACGGCGGCACCGGACGAAATGCCCACGAGCACACCCTCCTTGTGGCCCACGGCGCGGCCGGTGGCAAAGGCGTCGTCGTTCTCGACGGGGATGATCTCGTCGTAGACCCGGGTGTCGAGGACGTCGGGCACAAAGCCGGCGCCGATGCCCTGGATCTTGTGCGGGCCGGCCTGGCCCTTGGAGAGCACCGGGGAGGTGGCGGGCTCGACGGCGACGACCTTAATCTCGGGGTTCTGCTCCTTGAGGAACTCGCCCACGCCGGTCACGGTACCACCGGTGCCGACGCCGGCGACGAAGATGTCGACCTTGCCGTCGGTGTCGTCCCAGATCTCGGGGCCGGTCGTGGCCTTGTGGATGGCGGGGTTGGCGGGGTTCACAAACTGGCCGGCGATGATGCTGTTGGGAGTCTCCTTCTGCAGTTCCTCTGCCTTGGCGATAGCGCCCTTCATGCCCTTGGAGCCGTCGGTGAGCACGAGCTGCGCACCGTATGCCTGCATCAGCTTGCGGCGCTCGACGGACATGGTCTCGGGCATGGTGATGATCACCTTGTAGCCGCGGGCGGCCGCCACCGAGGCGATGCCGACGCCGGTGTTGCCGCTCGTGGGCTCGATGATGGTGTAGTCGCCGCCGCGCACGAGCTTGCCTGCCTTCTCGGCCTCGTCAATCATGTTCTTGGCGACGCGGTCTTTAACTGACCCGGCGGGGTTGAAGTATTCGAGTTTGACGAGCACACGAGCCTTGAGGTCCTCGTCGGCCTCAAAATGAGTGAGCTCCAGGAGCGGGGTGTGGCCGATAAGCTGATCGATGGACGTGTAAACCTTGCTCATGGTGAACCTCCAAAGTGTTCAAGTTGCTGGTTGCCGTGTGGTTTCACGGTGCGTGTAGCAGCTAAACCCATAAACCTTATAGGTTGTTCGTTTAGCTGTTGGGAAGCATACTAGACACTAAAGCCTAGTAATGCAATAGGAAATAGAAGATTATTACGAGCTGATTAACCATCTTGACCGGAACGGGTATTTTCAAAACCAATTTTTCGGCTAGAATTTCTACGGACTAAATGACCGAAAGGCAGCACTATACATGTTGGTTTCTACAAAGGGCAGATATGCCCTGCGCGTTATGGTCGATCTGGCCGAGCACCAGGCGGCCGGTCGCATCCCGCTCAAAGAGATCGCGGCGCGACAGGGGATTTCCGAGAAATATCTCGAGAACATCTTGGCTACGCTCGTGCGCGCCAACATGCTTTCGGGCATGCGCGGCAAGGGCGGCGGCTACGTGCTCACGCGCCCGCCCGAGCAGTACACGGTGGGCGAGATCCTGCGCCTGACCGAGGGCAGTCTGGCACCGGTTGCATGCCTGGATGGCGACTGCAAGGGCTGCTCACGCTCGGATGAGTGCCCCACGCTCGACGTGTGGAAGAACCTGGACAAGCTCATCAACGACTACCTCGACGGTGTGACACTCGATCAACTTGTCGCTCCCAACCATGGCTACGACTACGTCATCTAACCCACACCTGCCATTTGGGGACGGGGTAGAAATGGTAGATTCTCTCGCCCTTTGAGACTTGACAAATAAGAAGGCCGCCCATTTTTGCGATGGGCGGCCTTCGTTTTGGGCTGTTGAGACGGGCACGGCCGGAATGGCCGTTTTAGTCCTCGGCGATGCTGTCGAGGATGCTGCGCGTGATGGATACCAGGATACTGCCCATAAAGGCCGATCCAAAGCTGGCGATGGAGACGCCCGCGCCCAGCAGATTGACCGACAGGTAGCTGGCCAGCTCGAGCATAAAGCTGTTGACTACGAGCTGAAAAACACCAAGCGTAATAATAGTGAGCGGCAGTGAGATGACGGTCAGGAACGGTTTGACGAACGAATCGACAATGTTCAGGAACAGTCCCACAAAGGCAAAGCAGACCCAGGTCTCGGCAAAGCCGAAGGGTTGGATACCGGGGACGAGGAACGTGGCGATCGCGATGGCGATCGAGGTGAAGAGCCAGTTAAGCATAAAGCGCATGGCGTGAATCCTTTCTTGCGCCGGGATTGCTGGCGTCGCGTGAAGCGGCTTACGGCGGCGACCTGGATGGTTGCGCGGGCGCGCCGCGGTGTTTGGGCGCCCATTGTCTCAAATATTCGTGGAGCTTACGTGCGCATATGGTTTCTAAACGGCGTCCGTCCTGAAAAACGCGCCGCTGGCAGAGAGTCTTGTCGCTTTAGTTTGGTGGTGTGCTACACTGCTACGGGCAAAAGCCACAGGCGTTGCCCTATTGCATAGAACGGGTGAACGATGCCCGATGTCAGTATCAACTTCGATGCCTTTTGGCGGGTTTGGCGGTGATCGATGAATATCGAGAACATGTTTGACAAGCCTGATGTCAAGCAGCTGGTCCACGCATTTAGCCTTTTGGACGACGAGAAGGATATCCAAGCGTTTTTGACCGATATCTGCACGCCGCGCGAGATTTGCGACCTTTCTCAGCGTTTGCAGGTTGCGCGCTATTTGGACGAGGGCGAGCCTTATGTTGAGGTTCAGGCCCGTACCGGCGCTTCGTCCACCACGGTGAGCCGCGTTTCAAAGGCGCTGAACGGCGAGTACGGTGGCTACCGCAAGATCCTCATTAAGTTGGAGGATGGCGAGTAGGCCAGCGACAACATTGAATTACGAAGAACCGTCCCTCCGGGGGCGGTTTTTATATGCCTGCAATCGGCTGGTGCGTTGGGTTCAGGTTGCTTTGTACCAAAAGATGGAACTGCGGTGGCAATGTGTCCGCTTGGGCGGGTAGGATGGATGCATTGATTATTGCGAACAGTTTGAGCGGAGGACCATGCCTGTTCGAATCTATACCACCAATGCCGGCGCGGATTTGAGCGATGCCGAGTCGGCACTGCTTGCCGACCTTATTGACTGCTACGGACGTGCCGTGCTGCTGGCGCCAACGTTTGCCGAGCTCGACCTGTGCCGTCATGATGCGGCGGAAGCCGGTGTTTCACTGGGTATCGACTACAAGACGCCTACGTCGTGGCTTCGCTCGCTTTGGGAGCTTTTGGGCGACGGGCGCGGTTTCGTCGACAACCTGCAACGCCAGATGCTGTTCTCGGACATGGTCACGCGTCTCGACGATGCCGATTTGCAGCCGCTTTCGCGCAGCCAGGGCACGGTGCGCATGCTCGCGCGCATGGCCCGCGACGTGCTACCGGGTGTGGCGGGGACGACGGCCGAGCGATGCGGTGGCAACAATTGCCAGCCTGAGCCAAAAAGCGATGCCGAGGCTCGTGTGTTCGAGCTTTTGCGTGCCTACGCGGGCGGTTTGGACCGTCGAGATATGGTCGAGCCCTGCGAGGCGGCTGACATTATGGCCGGTGCCCTGGCCGATAGCCTGCCGGCGTGCACCCGCGCCGTATGCGTGCGCGGTATCACGTCGTTTACGCACGGCCTGCTTGAGCTGCTGTCTGCCGTGGCAAACAATGGGGGAGAGGTCGTCGTGCTGCTTGCCCGCGAGCAGGCGGCGATGCGCGAGGAGCTTGCCGCGGCATTTGATGCCCGCGGTGTGCTGTTTGAGGCCGCACCGCTGGGGGAGAATGCCGTCGCGTCTGATGCCGCTTGCGGGACCGCCGCTCAGCCTGCCTTTATTGAGGTCGCTGGCCCCCATGCCCGTGCCCATGCTTATGCGGACGCCATCGATAAGTTGGTGAAATCGCACAAGGAGTCCAAGGCCGATAAAACTACTGCAACGCCCGCCGACCCCATGCGCGTGCTCGTTGTTTCTGCCCGGGCACCCCAGCTGTTCGGTGAGCTTGCCTCTCGTCTGGCGGCCCGTCATATCGCTGCCGAGACAGTTGAGTTCACGGCGTTTTCCCAATCCATTGCGGGCAGGCAGTTTGCGGCGCTCGCCGGCCTGATCGAGCGCATGAAGGCCGCCGATGAGGGTGCGGCGTCAAAGACCGAGTGGTGGCCCGCGCCGGAACTTACCGACTGGATCTACAGTCCGCTTTCGGGCGCTGATGCCGTCAATGCCCGTACCTTCGATAAGAATATGCGTCTCTCGCGCAGCAAGACTACCGCGGGCGTTAAGAGCCTGCTGCAGAGCGTTCAGGGCCAGGTGAGGGGTGCGCGCAAGGCGGCGAGCGACGAAAACTGGTTTAAGAACGTACCGTGTGTGGTCTCGGACGTGTTCCAGGCACTGTGGCGTGACAAGCCCGTGACGGCGCTCAAGGCCATGCTTGCCGTTGCCGAGGCGTTGCCCGATCGCTTGCTGGGCAGCTTGGATGGCCAAGCCCGTCGCCAGGCGGAGGTGGCCCTACTGCGCCATGTCATCGACATCCTTATGAATGGCGCCCGCACGCTCGACGTGTCGCAGGCCGCGACCGTGCCCGTGCTCGATGGCATTCGCACCAAGGTGGACAAGCGTAGCACCGCCTACGATTACGAGACCCACGAGGTTGACCGTGCGCCACGTGCTCAGGTTCGTTTTGCTTCGCTTGCCGATGCGGCGGCTCTGCGCCCCGGCAGCTACGATGCCGTGCTGTTTGCCGATGTCGATCTGGACAGCTATCCGCTCTCGCACGAGGAGGGGCCGCTGGCCACGCTGACGGCGAGCCTTGGTCGCGAGGGCGTGACGCTTGAGCCCGCGGCCTTGCTGCGCGTGCGCTTTGGCCACGCGATGCAGGCGTCACGCGGCCCGGTTGCACTTGCCCGCGTGACGCACGATCGCCAGGCGCGCGAGTGCTATCCAGTCGCCGTGTGGACCGAGCTGCGGGCGCACACCGAGGCCGCTGACGCCGACAAGGCGAAGTGCGTGGGTGAGGGCGATATCGTAAGGGACTTCGATCCCGCGGCAGGCGAAGGCCTCAAGCGCGAGCGCGTGACCTGTGAAGCCCCTCAGCATCTAAGTGCCGAGGCCGTGCCGTATTTGGTCCTGCGCCGTCGTGACGGCGAGGGCGTGGACGCGCCGCTCGTGCCGCGCCTGACGTCCGCCTCGCAGATCGAGGCCTATTCCACCTGTCCGCTGTGCTGGTTCGTTTCGTATCGCGTCAAGCCCCAGTCTATCGACGCGGATTTTGGCAACATGGAGAAGGGCAACTTCGTCCACGACGTGCTGGAACATCTGCATGCCCGTCTGCCCCAAGAGGGCATGGAGCGCGTGACGCCCATGAATCTGCCGCGCGCACAGGAGCTGCTGCGCGAGGTCTTTGACGAGACCCTGGCCGAGCACGCCGGGAAGCGCGGTACCGAGGGCCCGCTGGTGCCGCTCTCTCCAGTGGAGGAGCGTCAGGTGGCCGAGATTCTGCCGCAGCTGGAAGGCGTGCTCGCCTACGAGTCCGAAGCGCTTGCCCCCTTTGCTCCGCGCTACCTTGAGTTCGCCTTTAATGAGCTTAAGGTCGAGTATGCCGGTTGGCCACTCGGTGGGCGCATCGACCGCGTGGATGTGGATGCCGAGAATCGCGCCGTGGTAATCGACTACAAGCATCGTTCGGGTGTCGAGGAGTTTAAGCTCGCCGATCCCACGGTGCGAGACGAGGAGTCGGGTGAGGCCCCCATCGACGACCCGCGCTGGCTGCCGCCCCATACCCAAACGCTCATCTACGCGCAGGCCATGCGTCGGGCGCTGGGCCTAGATACCCGCGCAGCGCTCTATTTTTCGACCAAGGGCGGCAAGCCCGCGCTGCGTGGTGCGGCGAGCGCCGAGTTGCTCGAGGAAGAGCGTGACGATGGCCGTATCCCGGGCCTTAAGAAGGGCTTTCCGGGCGAGGGCGGCAGCATGGACTTCGATGCGCTGCTCGACCGCGTGGAGGCCGGCATCGCCGAGCGCTTGCGCGAGCTCGAGGCGGGCAACGTCGCCGCTGTCGACCCGACGTCGGCGCAGGCCGCGCATGCGCGCTGCTCGTATAACCACGAAGGAACGTTTGTAAGGAGGGACGTGTAGACCATGGATCTTTCGACTTTGATGCCGCAACAGCTGCAAGTCGTCAAAACGCTCGACCGCCCGCTGTTTGTTTCGGCGGGTGCCGGCTCGGGCAAGACCTTTACCCTCACGCGCCGCATCGTCTACGCGCTCTCGCCCGAATCCGGTCCGTTTGTCGAACATCTGGATCAGGTGCTCGCCATTACCTTTACCAAAGACGCCGCGGCCGAGATTCGCGACCGTGTGCGCCGTGCGCTTATCGAAGAGGGCATGGACGAGGAAGCACTGACCGTCGACGACGCGTGGATTTCGACCATCCACGGCATGTGCTCGCGCATCCTGCGCGCGCACGCGCTGGAGCTGGGCATCGATCCCGAGTTCACGGTGCTCACCGATACCGACGAGCTTATGGACCAGGCTGTTGAGCATGTGCTGGGGCGCGCGACGGCGCCCGATGCCGCGCCCGAGCTCGCCGCTTCGCTTAAGGCCCTCTACGCTTGGTATCCCATGGCGGGCGAGGGCGGGCCGTTTGGCGTCGGTACCACCATCAAAGGCCTGGTGCGCGACCTGCTGGAGCTATCGAGCCAGCTTCCGGGCGGCATGGACGATGTGCGCGTGGCGCGTGGCCAGGCCGACACCTCGGCGCTTGCCGATGCCTATCGTGCGGCGCTGGGCGCAAGCAAGGCCACGACCGAGAAAGCGCAGGCGGCACTCGACGCCATCGACGCGTTTGAGGCGAGCGGCAAAACCATGGAGGATGCGGCGCGACTCATGATGTCGTGCGGTATGCCTCGGGCGAGCAAGGCGTTTCCTAAGGAGCAGGTGGAGCTACTCAAGGCCGAGGCGGCTGATGCGTTTATCAATATCGTGCTTGCCTGCGGCGGTCCGGCGCTCGATGCGCTGGTGGGGCTTGCCCGTGCTGTGGAGGCGGAGTACCGTGCGCTCAAGGCCGACCAGTCCGCGCTCGACAATAACGATCTGTTGCGCATGGCATACGAGGCACTGCGCGATTATCCCGCCATCCGAGCCGCCTACGAGGGCCGCTTTAAGATGGTCATGATCGATGAGTTCCAGGATACCGACCAGATGCAGGTCGATTTGATCCGTTACCTGACGGGCGCGGGGGAGCGCGCGCTGTGCACCGTGGGCGATGCGCAGCAGTCGATCTACCGCTTCCGTGGTGCCGAGGTCGAGGTGTTTCGCCGCCAGGAGCGCAATGTGGGCTCCTCTGCTGCGCCCGAGACGGCTGTCGCATCCGATGCCCCCGCCGGCGAGCTCGTCAAGCTTGTACGCAACTTCCGCAGTCACGACGAGGTGTTGCGCTACGTGGCACGCGTCTTTGATGGCGACACCGGTGGTTTGATGCAGGGGTTCTTGGATCTTGAACCGAGCGACAAACGCAAGGACAAGCTCAAGGCAAAGGCGTCGCGCCGCCAGGCGGTCTTCGTTGCCGGTGGCAGCACGCAGGAGCGAACGCAGGCGAAAGCTCGTGCGATTGCGGAGCGGTTCCAAGCGCTCGTCAAAGCGGGGCAGCCCCAGGGCAGCATGGTGTTGTTGCTGGGCCGTATGACTAATGCCGACGTCTACGCCCAGGCTTTCCGCGACCAAGGGCTCGACTGCGTGATTGCAGGCGGCTCGGTCTTTGCCCAGGCAGCCGAGGTGCAGACGGTGCGTGCCCTGGTCTGCGTGCTTGCCAATCCGGCCGATACGGCGCAGGGTCTTATGCCGCTGTTGGCCTCGCCGATGTTTGCGCTCGGCGCTCAGGAGTTTTTGGCGCTGGCGACCAAGCTCGACGAGCAGACGGGCGAGACGTCGCGCCGCAATATCGATGCGGGCATCATGAGCGATTCCGATGTGCCGGGTTTGCAAAACCTGCCACTCGTAACGCGCGCCCGCGAGGTGCTGCGCTATGCACTGCGTCGCGTGGGGCGCGATTCGTTCGCCGCCATCGCGCGCGACGTGGTCAATGCTTCCGGCTGGTTCGTGCGTCTGGCGCAGCGCGGCCCCGAGGGCAAGGCCATTGCCGCCAACGTGCTCAAGGCGCTCGACGCCGTGGCCGAGGCAGAGGCCGAGCTCGGCAATTCTCCGCGCTCCATCGCGCTCGCCTTCGACCGCTTCTTGGCGGGCAAGGAGGCCCCGGGCGCCCTCAACGAGGAGGGTGACGGCGCAGTACGCATCATGACCGTGCATGCGTCCAAGGGTCTGGAGTATCCTGTCGTGGCGGTTGCCGAGTGTTTTGGCGTGCGCAAATCGTCCGGTGCGGCACAGATGGGTCGCGTCGACGGTGGGGCGCAAGTTGTGGCACTGCCGGCGCGCTTCGACGGCGTTAAGCTCGCCGACGGGACCTTCGTGAAGGGCGATGACGTCAAAAAGCAGTTTGAGCACGCGTTTAAGGGCAAGGGCACGTCGCTGTGGTTGCCGCCAGAGCTCATGGAGGACGTGTGCGCGACGGGCTCTCCCGCCGAGGCATTTGCCCGCCTGCGTAACGACGACCTGCAGCTTTCGCTCGAGGAGCGGGCCCGCTTGCTCTACGTTGCCATGACGCGTGCGGGCGAGCTGGTGATCTTGGCGATGGATGCCGGCGTGAGTCGTGGCAAGCTGTGTGCGCCGACCTTTGACGTCGAGACCGATCTGACCTACGACGTGCTGCGCCGTATTTTGCCGACCGACGCTCTGGACGTGCCGCAGCTCGATGCCGACCGTTTGGTGTTCGACAACTCCCAGCCGGGCGACTACGAGCTCATCTCGCTGGCGGACTTTACGTTTGGTGAGCAGGCGTTTGAGGCTAACGCTTCGCTGGATGCCGAGGGCAGGCTTGTTCGCGGCGATGTCGATGTCGCTGATAATGCTGCGCACTCAACTGTGCCCGGTCCTGCCGACCCCGAGCCCGATTCGTTTGAGCTCGTGTATCCCCAGGCAGTGGGCGTGCGCATGGGCATCTGTCCGTTCCCGGTGCGTGACTCGTATAGCTACTCGTCAATCGCCGCGGCACTCCATGCCGAGACGGAAGACCGTGCCGCCGAGGCGCGTGTTCCCATGGACGAGTCCGGCGATGATGCGGAGTCGGATGGCTCGGAGATGGCCGATGCAGACATGGTTGCTGTCGAGCCCGCGGGGAATCCCATGGCGCTGGGTTCGGCCTTCCACGCCGCCTGCCAGTGGCTGATCGAGATGGGTGCCGATGCGCTGCCCGCTGAGCGTGCCGATGCGCTGGCGCGTCTATGGCGCCTGACGCCGGAGCAGCGCGAGCGCTTCGATGTCGCCCTGAATCGCTGGCTCAAGTCGGCGGTCCGTGCCGAGCTGCTCGCGTGGCCGTGCGTCCGTGCCGAAGTGCCGTTCTTCTCACTGGGCTGCGAGGACGAGGACATTGCACGCTACGGCGCATATGCCGAGGGCGCCATCGATGCACTAGCGACCGACCCGGCCGATCCGTCGCGCGCGCTGGTCATCGACTACAAGACGGGTGGCACGCCGGATGAGACGCCGGAACAGCTGCTCGAGAAGCACGCCCTGCAGGCGCGCGTCTACGCCGACGTGTTGCACAAGGCGGGCGTTGAGGCGGTGACGGTCAAGTTCGTTCGCGTGGAGCAGGCGAATCCAGCCATCTTCGTCGAACCCGCCGAACCTCAAGTAGTCACCTACAATCTCTAGCCCTCAGATAACTTGCGGTGGAATACGGACTGTTTTGGCCAGAAAATCCGCCAATCAGTCCGTATTTCACCGCAACTGAGAGAGGGGAGGGGTGGGTAGTGCTGCCTGATCGTTCTGATCGCTAAAACCCGTGTTGGTTTGGCTAGGTTCGGGTGCTGTCCGTGCCGTGGGGTAAAATCGTTCAGTCAGAACACGAACCCGCATCGGAGCTCATCACATGGCATTCGTCCATCTGCACAACCACACTGTCTTTTCCATGCTCGACGGCGCAACCCGTATCCAGGATATGGTCAACCGTGCCGTTGAGCTGGGCATGCCCGCCGTGGCCATTACCGACCACGGCTACATGTATGGCGTGCCCGACCTGGCGCTGGCCTGCGACGCCGTCAACCACAACACGCCCGAGTACAAAACCTGGAGCCACGACAAGGCCTTCCTGGAAAAGGACCGCCGCGACGAGCTGGTGGAGCCCGATCCCGAGGAAAACCCGCGCGAGCATGCCCAGTATGTGAAGGACATGGCCATGTGGGACGAGAAGGGCAACATCGACGAGCTCAAGCCGCCCCTGGTCATCAAACCCATCTTTGGCTGCGAGGTCTACTTTACGCCGGACGAGACGCTCGCCCGCGACCACAAGCCCGAGCTCTACCACATGATCCTTCTGGCTAAGGACCAGGAGGGCTACGTCAACCTGATGCAGACGGTTTCCGAGGCCGCCGTGCAGGGCTTTTACTACAAGCCGCGCGTGACGCTCGACAACCTGCGCCGCCACGCCAAGGGCATGATCTGCACCAGCGCCTGCATCGCGGGCATCATCCCTAAATACATCGACCGCGGCGACATGGAAGGCGCCATCAAGTGGGCCGAGACCTTCCGTGACACCTTCGAGCCCGGCGACTTCTACATCGAGATCCAGGAACACGGCATCACCACCGACAACGGCCTGACCGACGAGCAGATGGACCGCACGCTCATCGACATCGCCAAGCAGGTGGGCGTCAAGGTCATCGCCACCAACGACTTCCACTACCTGCGCCGCGAGGACGCGCCCGTGCAGGACGTCATCATGTGCATCGGCATGAACGCCAAGGTTGACGACCCCAACCGCATGCGCATGACCGGCTCGGAGTTTTACATGAAGACCGAGGAGGAGATGCGGGCGATGTTCCCGTATTGCCCCGAGGCCTGCGACAACACGCTCGAGATCGCCGACAAGTGCTACGTTGAGCTGGACTGGGACTCCATCATCCTGCCGCGCTTCCCGTTGCTCGACCCCGGCGAGACGCACGAGAGCCAGTTCCGCCGCGAGTGCGAGAAGGGCCTGCGCCAGCACTACGGCGACGACTGGGCCACGCGCGAGATCGGTGGCGTCAACATCAAAGAACGCTTTGAGTACGAATACAAGGTCATCTGCGACAAGGGCTTTGCCGCCTACTTTTTGATCGTTGCCGAGTACGTGCAATGGGCCAAGGACAACGGCATCGGCGTCGGCCCCGGCCGTGGCTCGGCCGCCGGCGCTATCGTCGCCTACGCCATGAACATCACCGCGTTCGACCCGCTCGAGAACGGCCTGATGTTCGAGAGGTTCCTGTCCCCGCAGCGTACCGAGATGCCCGATATCGATATGGACTTCGACGATGAGCGGCGCCTCGAGGTCGTGGAGCACGTTCGCCAGCTCTACGGCCCCGAGAAGGTCACCCACGTCATCACCTACTCGACCATTAAGGCCAAGCAGGCCATCAACGACGCCGCGCGCGTGCTGGACTATCCGGTCTACATGGGCCAGCGCCTGTCCAAGATGGTCTCGAGCGACCCCAAGGTCAAGCTCAAGCAGGTGCTCGAAAAGCAACCCGGCAAAGAGGATTTGTTTAACCCCGACTTTGCCGAGGCCTATAAAAAGGATGACGACGCCCGCCGCATCATCGACACGGCGCTCTCGATCGAGGGCCTCACCCGTGGCGAGGGCGTGCACGCGTGCGCCGTTCTGATCTGCCGCGATCCCGTCAACGAGCACGTACCCACCAAGCTCGATACCAAGGGCGGCGTCGAGATTACCCAGTACGAGGGTCATACCGTTGCCGACATGGGCCTGCTCAAGATGGACTTCCTGGGCCTGCGCACGCTGACGGTTATCTCTAAGGCCAAGGCTAACATCAAAAAGAACTTCGGCATCGACATCAAAGAGGAAGAGATTCCCTTTGACGATCCCGAGATCTTTAAGCTCATGGGCTCCGGTCACACCGCCGGCGTCTTCCAAGTCGAGTCCGCCGGCATGACGGCCACGATCAAGAACATGAAGCCCACCGAGTACAAGCACGTCGTGGCATTGATCGCTCTGTACCGCCCGGGCCCGCTGGGCGCCGGCATGGTCTCGTCTTACATCAACCGTATGAACGGCAAGGAGCCGGCCGTCTCCTACGACGACCGCCTGGACGACATCCTGGGCGAAACCTACGGCACCATGGTCTACCAGGAGCAGGTTATGCTCATCTCCGTCGAGATGTGCGGCTTCTCCAAGGGTGAATCGGACTCGCGTATCCGTAAGCCCGTGGCTAAGAAAAAGATCAAGCTGCTCACGTCGACGGTGCTTCACTGGGAGGATGGCTCGGACGAGACCACCTACGACCACTGGATGAACGGCGCTATCAAGAACAACTACACGCGCGAGGTCGCCCAGAAGATTTGGGACGATGTTCTTGAGTTCGCGTCCTACGCCTTTAACAAGTCGCACTCCGCTGGCTACGCCATCCTGGTTATGCAGACGGCGTGGCTCAAGGCGCATTATCCGCACGAGTACATGGCGGCCGTTCTGACGTCCTATACGGGCAAGACCGACAAGATCGTTCACTACGTCTCGGCGTGCCGTCACGACGGCATCCCCGTGCTGTCGCCAGATGTCAACGAGTCCGGTACCGAGTTCACGGCTACCAAGGAGGGCGTGCGCTTTGGTCTGGCCGGCATCCGCGGTGTGGGCACCGGCGTGGCGCAGGCGATTATCGCCGAGCGCGAGGCGGGCGGCCCGTTTAAGACGCTGCACGACTTTGTCGAGCGCGTGGACTCGAGCCAGGCTAACCGTCGCGTGATCGAATCGCTCATCAAGGCAGGCGCCTTCGACTCCACGGGGTATCCGCGTCGCCAGATG
Organism: uncultured Collinsella sp.; assembly: GCA_902493895.1. Classification (GTDB taxonomy): domain Bacteria; phylum Actinomycetota; class Coriobacteriia; order Coriobacteriales; family Coriobacteriaceae; genus Collinsella. The sequence continues at coordinate 78,456 of CABUQW010000002.1, forward strand.
ATGCACTTTGTGGACAAGAACAATCCCGAGAACATCATCGATGCCGCGGTAAAGCGCCAGAAGGATCGTGCGAGCGGCCAGACGTCGTTCTTCGATATGTTTGGCGACGTTGAGGGCTCGGGCTTTGAGGTGAGCGTGCCCGATCCGGATGGCCAGGAGTGGGACCGCCACCTTAAGCTGAGCCAGGAGAAGGAGGTTCTGGGCATCTATGTCTCGGACCACCCGCTGCGCCCGTTTGAGTATGCGCTCAGCAAAGCGCGCGACTTCTCGTTCTCGCAGATCGATACCGGCTACGAGGTGCAAAACCCCACGGGCGGTACCATCAACCAGGAGATTCCCGAGGGCAAGGCGCTGTGGTGGGCCGGTATGGTCTCGAGCGTGTCCAAGCGCGTGACCAAAAACGGCGACCCCATGGGCATTGTGCAGCTCGAGGACATGGAAGGCGAGGCCACGGTCGTGGTGTTCCCCAAGACCTACAAGGAGGCCGAGGGGTACCTGTACGGCGAGGTCGATCCCGAGACCGGTGCACAGCTGTCCGATGCGTTTGTTCGTATTAAGGGCAAGCTCGAGCGCTCGGACCGCGGCGACCAGATCATCGCGCAGGAGATCGTGCCGCTTGAGCTCAACGAGGAGAACAACAAGCCCAAGGTGTTTGAGGTCATGGTGCCCAACAGCCGCTTTAGCCAGGGCAATATGGCGCGTCTTGCCACGGTGCTTACCGCCAACCCAGGCGGCGACCGCGTGGAGATCTTTATTGAGCAAGTCGACGGGCGCGTGCTACGTGCCGAGGTGCCAGCCAAGGTCAACGCACGCTCGATTCCGCTGCTGGCAGAGGCAAAGGCCATCGTCGGCAACCAAGGCCGCGTGACGGTTATCTAAGCTACCCCGGGTGAGATTGGAGGAAGTGATGGCGCAGGGGACGTTTGTGCAGGCGCTTCGCAAAGAGGCGGCTTTGAGCGGCACCTTTATGAAGGGGCGTTCGCTCATGCTCAACGGCGCCGTGCTGTCGATTGAGGACAGCGGCTCGCGCTTCTCCAAAATCGTGACGGTTGAGGGCTCGGTGCGCGGCTCGCGCGGCGACCTGTACAAGACGCGCGTGGCGCTCGACATGGACGAGCACGAGGTAATCGACTACGATTGCGATTGTCCCGCTGCCTATCGTTACCCCGGCATGTGCAAGCACGCCATTGCCACGGCTCTGGCGTATTTGGATGCCAGCGGCGCCGAGCCCGTCGAAGGTTTGCGCACGCCGGTTCGCACGTTTACGGCGCAGCCGAAACAGCCCGCGCGCACCGCGCCCAAAGCGCCGGCCGTCAACCCCAACTTTCCCTTCCCAGCACCCGTCCCCACGAGTCCCAGCCTCATGGCGGCGCTCTCCGATCTTTCGGACGCGCGCATGGGTGAGCTGGCGAGCATGCGCCGCAAGCTTGCCGGTGCCGTTGATCCCGACGCCCCCAAAGCGGCGTTGGAGCCTTCGTTGGTGCCGTACTACAATCCGCTGTTCGCCGACCGCTTTAACTGGGCGCTCGAGTTTCGCATTCGCTGCGGTTCGGTGTCCTACGTGGTTAAGGATATCGACGGCATGGCCGACGCCTATGTCCGAGGCGGTACGTTCTCGTACGGCAAGAAGCTCACGTTTGTCCATACGCCCGAAGCCTTCGAAGACGTGTCGACAAAGCTGCTCAACCTTGTCGTGACGACAGTTGCCTATCTCGATGACATCACAAGCTCGCGTTCGGCGTCGTACGACTTTGCCCGTAGCGGTTTTGTTGCCGAGCGTCAGTTGCCGCTGTCCGAGCATAGCATCGTATATGTGCTGGACCTGCTGCGCGGCCAGACCATCTCCTTTGAGCCCGCCTGGTCGCGAGGGACGACGACGCATCGCACCTATGATGTGGCGGTTGAGCCAGCATCGCAAGGGGAGGACGAGGCGCTGTCTAAGCGCCCACCGCTCCTTGCCGCCAAAATCGCGCCGGCGGCTGGTGGCAGCTACGATCTACGCCTGCCGGCCGATGCATACTGCTTTGCTTCGGGCGACGTTGCCTATCTGGTCGACACCCGCCGTGCGCGCCGCGCCGATGTGGCGTTTGCCCAGCATGCGGCGCCGTTTCTATCGCGTTTGCTGCCCTGTCGCACGCCGGTCCATATCGCTGCCGACCAGGTGGGGGAGTTCTGTCGTATGGCGCTGCCCATTTTGCGCGACTACACCGACCTTACCGCGCCCGCTGCGCTCGATACCGTGGCGCCCGAGCCGGGCTTTGCCATGGCGATCGGCGTCGACGATGGGCTTGTGACCTGCAAAATTACGGTTACCTACGGCGACTGGTCGGCAGATCTCTTTAGCCTGGGCGCTCCGGGCAGTCCCTTCGAAGAGCAGCGCCCGGGCGTGCCGCCGCGCGACGAGGTGGCAGAGTTTCGCGTCATGGACACGGCGGCCCTGTATTTCGACTTTTACGAGGGCGGCCTGGCGTTTGAGGAACGCGATGACGAGAGCCTGTTCCGCTTGCTGACCGAGGGCCTGTCTGCCCTGTCCGAGCTGGGCGAGGTCATGCTCAGCGACCGCCTGCGCCAGATTTCGGTCCGCCCTGCGCCCAAGCTTTCGGTGCGTGCGACCGTCAAGAGTAACCTGCTCGACGTCGAGCTGGGCGCGAGTGGGCTTTCGGCGGCAGACCTTGCCATCTACCTCGACTCCTACAAGCGTCACCAGACGTTTGCGCGTCTTACGTCGGGCGACATCATTCGCCTGGACGAGGGAGCGCGCGCCGCGTTTGGCCTTGCCGAGGATTTGGGGGTCGATGCTGTCGACCTGCTCGACGGCGTGTCGCTTCCCGCGTCGAGTACCCTGTTCGTCGACAGCATGCTTGCGCGCACGCCCACGCTCGAAGCCGATCGCGATGCTGCATTCCGTCGCACCGTCGAGCGCCTGGATACGCTCGGCAAGATGGACTTTACGGTGCCGGCATCGCTCGAGGCAACGATGCGCGGCTACCAGGTCGACGGATACCAGTGGCTCGGCTCGCTCGAACACCTGGGCCTTGGCGGCATCTTGGCCGACGATATGGGCCTGGGCAAAACGCTGCAGATGATCGCGCATATCCTGGCGCGCGTGGAAGCGGGGGACACGAAGCCCACGCTTGTGGTGTGCCCAGCGTCGCTTGTGTACAACTGGACCGCCGAGCTGGAGCGCTTTGCGCCTTCGCTCGACGTGTGCGCCATCGTGGGTGCCAAGGCACAGCGCCGCGTGCAGATAGCCGGCGTGGCCGAGCATAACGTGGTCGTGACGTCATATGACCTCATGCGCCGCGATATCGACGAGTATGCCGAGCAGGACTTTGCCCGCGTTGTGCTCGACGAGGCCCAGTACATTAAAAACCCGCTCACGCAGGTAGCGCGCGCCGCCAAGCGCCTGCCAGCCGGTGTGCGCTTTGCCCTGACGGGCACGCCCATCGAAAACCGCCTGTCCGAGCTCTGGAGCATCTTTGACTTTTTGATGCCGGGCCTTTTGGGGACGCGCGAGTCGTTTGCCAAGCGCTTCGAAAGCCCGGTCGAGCACGCCGAGGGCGATAGCGCCGCTCGCCTGCAGGCGCTCGTGTCGCCGTTTGTGCTGCGCCGTGTCAAGGAAGACGTGGTTGCTGACCTGCCCGAGAAGATCGAGGACACCGTCATGGCGCAGCTCACCGGCGAGCAGCGCAAGCTCTACCTGGCCAACCAAGACCGCATCGCCCAGCAGGTGCAGCACCGCGAGGCATCCGAGTTTAAGAAAGACAAGCTCAAGGTGCTCGCCGAGCTCACCAAGCTGCGCCAGATCTGCTGCGACCCGCATCTACACTACGAGGACTACAAGGCGGGGAGCGCCAAGCTCGACGCTTGCATGGAGCTCGTGCACGGTGCGCTCGACGGCGGGCATCGCATCCTGTTGTTCAGCCAGTTTACGGGCATGCTCGACATCATCGGCAAGCGCCTGGCCAAGGAGGACATCGGCTTTCTTAAGCTCACGGGCGCTTCGTCCAAGGAGAGCCGCGCCAAGATGGTCGCGCAGTTCCAGGAGGGCGAGGTTCCGGTGTTTCTGATCTCGCTCAAGGCGGGCGGCGTGGGCCTCAACCTGACGGCGGCCGACGTGGTCATTCACTACGACCCGTGGTGGAACGTGGCCGCGCAGGACCAGGCGACCGACCGCGCGCACCGTATTGGCCAGCAACATACCGTGACCGTGTACAAGCTCATCGCCAAGGACACGATCGAGGAGCGCATCATGCAGATGCAGGAGTCCAAGCGCGATCTGGTCAACAGTGTGCTTGGCGGCGACGGCATCTCCTCGGCGCTGTTTACCCGCGAGGATGTTCTGGCGCTGCTCGGCGGCGACGGGCGCTAACCCGCTCGGGTGGGGCCGCCAGGGCGGATAGCCCGCGCTGTCCCATCGTCCCCGCTCGTTATGTGTTCATTTGCGATGCCGTGGATGGTTCGCTTGCCTTTGGGCATAAGAAACATCGAGAACATCGGCACATCAGCAAAGGAGAACATCATGGCGAAATTCTTTAAGGACCCCGACGGCAAGCTCATTGCCGCCCTTGGCAACGACGTTGCAACCCCTGCCGGCTGCACGGAGCTGACCGCGAACACCGAGGACGCGGCGCACGAGAAGCACGTGCCCGTCGTCGAGAGCGAGCGCGACGGTCACGTGATCCGTGCACGCGTGGGCTCGGTCGAGCATCCTATGGTGCCCGAGCACTACATCGAGTGGATCGCCCTTGAGGCCGAGGGCCGTCTGGAGGTCCATTACCTCCAGCCCGGCATGAAGCCCGCGACGTTTTTTGCCGGCGGTTCCAAGACCGGTACCGTCTATGCCTATTGCAACCTGCACGGACTGTGGTCCGCGACGTTCTAGGAGCGCGCCCCCGCTCGGGGTATCATAGCTAGCATATGCACATGCGAGCGCCGACTGCATCATGCGGCCGGCGCTTTTACTACGACAACGATGGTTTACGACGGAAAGGGCTGAGCCATGAAGCTCGCACTTGCACAGATCGATATGCGCCTGGGTGATATTGAGGGTATCTGCGGTCGCATCGAGGACCAGGCGCGCCTGGCCCACGAGCGCGGTGCGCGCGTGCTGTGCGTGCCGGCTCCGCTCTTTATGGGAGCCCTGCCCGGCGGCCTGGTGGGTGCTGCCGACTTTGAGCACGACATGCTGACGGGCCTGACCGGTGTTGCCGAGCGTATCCAAGAGCTCGATATGATCTGCATCGTGCCCGCGGCGGTTTCGTTTGAGGGCCAGCCACTGCTCGACTACATGATGCTCAAGGACGGCCATGTAGTGCCGGCCCGTTCGAGCATTGCCCTGCAGCGCGGTGGGAACGGCGATGCCCGTTGGGCGCCGCCGGTCTTCGACGTGGACGGCGTACGTATCGCCGTGATCTTCGACTTGGACCGCGAGCTCGAGATGCTGCCGACCGGCGTCGACCTCATCGCCTATTTTCAGTTCAACGCGTTTGATATGACCGACCGCGAGACGGCCGCCATTGCCGCCGTTCGCAGCGGTGCCTACCGCAAGATCGCGTCCAAGCGCAGCGTATGGTTTGCCTGCATGGCGCCGGTCGGTGCCTATGACGAGTCGGTGTATACCGGCGGATCGTTTGTGCTCGACGACTGCGGGCGCGTGGTGGCCCAGGCGCCGTGCTTTGAGGAGAGCCTGCTGGTTCAGGAGATTCAGCGCGGCGTAATGCTCGATGCTTTGGAGGACCACGAGCTGCCCGAGTTTCGTTCCGAGGAGTGGTTGTGGCAGGCGCTGGTGCTCGCTGTGCGCGATAACGCCCGTGCCCATGGTACGTCGCGCGCCGTGGTGGCGCTCGAGGGCGATTTGCCGTCGTCCCTGCTGGCGGCACTTGCCGTCGACGCCCTGGGTCCGCGCAATGTGATCGGCCTAGTGCTGGGACGCAACCGTATCTTTACGCCGGCGCAGGAGGAGGCAGAGGCTGCTCGCTGTGCCGCCGTTCGCGCCATTGCCGAGCGCCTGCATATTCGCACGGTTGAGCGCGATGCGCCGGATGCCGCGCGTGTGCTCGACCGCGATGTGTCGGCGGGCGACGCCGAGCGTCTGCGCTCTCGCACGCTGGGCCTCATGCTGGAGGATACGGCGCTCGAGCTGGGTGCGATGGCGTTGAGTCCACTGTCCAAAACTGAGTACGCGCTGGCGGCGCCCACGCTTTGCGGTGGCTACCAGGGCGATTACGCGCCCTTTGGTGATGTGTATCTGTCGACCCTCGAGTTTGTGGCGCGCGTACGCAACCGTACGTCTGCCGTGGTGCCGCAGGAGCTCGTGACGCTCAACGCGGTGGAGGATTGCATGGAGCGCGTGCTGGCGCAAGCGCTCTCGACGCTTGACGGTCCGGTCGACATGCTCGACCGCGCGGCGCAGCTGCTCGGTGGGCTCGAGCCGGGCGAAGTCGATGGCACGCTCGAGTCACACGTCGACCGCAACCGTCCCTTCGACGACATTCCGATGGCCGCTGGCAAGCCCGAGGCATGTTCGTTGCTGCTGATGCTCGTGCGTCAGGGAGAGGTGGCTCGCCGCCAGCTGCCGACGGCGCCGATCGTCTCGGCCCGTTCGTTTGCCGAGCGTGCCTGGCCGTATATGCTCGCGTGGTCCGATCTGGGGCTCGACGGCAAGGAGCGCATGACGGTCGATTCTCTGGCGCGCGCCGAGGTGCGTCGTTTTGACGACGACGATACGAGTGACCGTATGCGTGGTGAGATGATGGGCATTTTGGGCGAGCTGCTGGGTATTTCGCCCGAGCAGATGGAGGAGTTGCGCTCCGAGGATGGCCAGCGTCGCCTGCACGAGGGCATGAAGAAGTTTGAGGGCGAGGTCCAGGACGCCATCGATAAGATGATGGGCGGCCAGGGTGGCCCGCAAGGTGGGCCCCAGGGCGGACCGATGCCGCACCCGCCGGTTGATCCCCGACAGTTCCCGTTCTTCTCGCAGAACTAGGCCGCTGCGCGCCCGCCAGAGCGGCAATCTGCCTTTCAATCGTCGGGCATGACCGCCAGGTCAATGCCCTCCTCTTTCAAGGCACCTTGCTCGCTCTGGCGGGCGCTCGCTTGCGTATGCTCAACCTGCATTTAATCTCGGCTGACTTATGGGGCTGGCGTTGTGTTATTCTAGAACAGACGTTCGTGAATAGTGCGCGGGGCGTTGCCTTGCGCTGCGCTTGTGGCGAGGGGAGGCTGGCTTGGTTATCTTGGGTATCGACCCCGGTTTGGCCCATACGGGTTGGGGGATTATCGAGGAGCGGCGCGGCGAGGTTCGCTGCCGTGCCTACGGTTGTATCGAGACCAGCGCGGGCAGTCCGCTTGCGGTGCGCCTGTCTCACATCGCCCGCGACCTTAAGGGTGTCGTGGAGCGTTATCGACCCGATACCGCTGCTATCGAGAGCATTTACTTTGGCGCCAACGTTCGCTCGGCCATCCCTACGGCGCATGCCCGCGGTGCTGCGCTCGTGGCGCTTTCGGAATGCGCGCTCGAGATCGGCGAGTACACGCCTATGCAGATTAAGCAGGCCGTTGTGGGCACCGGCGCTGCAGATAAGCGGCAGGTCGCGTATATGGTTCGTACGCTCACACAGCTCGATCACGACCCGCATCCCGACCATGCTGCCGATGCCCTAGCCTGCGCCATCTGCCACGTTAACCTCAGCCGCACCCGGGCGCTTACCGGCGGCGAGTTCTATCAACAGAGAGGAACCGGATACTGATGATCTCCCAGCTCCATGGAACGCTTGTCGAGGCCACGATGAGCTCGGCCGTCGTCGATGTGTCGGGCGTGGGCTTTGAGCTCGGCATCTCGGGCAGCACTGCCGCCACGCTGCCTACGCCCGGCGGCGAGGTTCGCCTCTATACCCGTATGCAGGTGCGCGAGGACGCCATGACGCTCTTTGGCTTTGCCTCCAAGGACGAGCGCACGATGTTCGATCGGCTCGTGTCCGTCTCGGGCGTCGGTCCGCGTCTGGCGCTTGCCGTGCTCTCCACCTACACCGTGGGGCAACTGTATTCGCTGGTGATGGCCGAGGACGACAAGGGTATGGCCAAGGTGCCCGGTGTGGGCAAAAAGACCGCGCAGCGCCTCATCTTGGAACTCAAGAGCACCTTTGCCAAGGACAAGGGCTTTGTGCCGGTCGACGTGATTCCCGGCCAGGTTGCGATGCCGGTTCCCGCCGCCGCTCCTTCGGCAATCGATGACGCCCGTGCGGCGCTCCTTTCCATGGGCTTTAGCCCACAGGAGACCGATGTCGCCCTGAGCGGGTATGATGGGCAGGATATGCGTGTCGAGGATCTGCTCGGCGCGGCGCTTAAGCGACTCGGAATGGATGCGTGATGTGGGAAGCCGATGACTCTCAGGACCTGTGGGCGACGGCCGGCAACTCGCCGGCGGCATCCATGGCACACGGTGAGCGCATGGTGGGCTCGGAGCTGACGCCCGAGGACCTCGATGTCGACCGTACCCTGCGTCCCCAGCGCTTGGATGACTACTGCGGTCAGGAGCATATCAAGCAGAGCCTTCGCGTGCTCATCGAGGCGGCGCAAAGCCGTGGCGAGACGCTCGACCACGTGATCTTCTCGGGCCCTCCGGGTCTGGGCAAGACCACGCTGGCTACGGTTATTGCCAACGAGCTGGGCGCTCAGATCAAGACGACGAGCGGTCCGGCCATCGCGCGCACCGGCGACCTGGCTGCCATCCTTACCAACCTGCAACCGGGCGACGTGCTGTTTATCGACGAGATCCACCGCCTCAACCGCTCGGTCGAGGAGGTCCTGTATCCTGCGATGGAGGACTTTGCCCTCGATATCGTGATCGGCAAGGGCCCGGCGGCGCGCTCGATTCGCCTGGATATTCCCAAGTTTACGCTGGTGGCGGCCACGACCCGTTCGGGTATGCTCACCGGCCCGCTGCGCGATCGCTTTGGCATCTCGTATCGCTTGGATTACTACACCGTCGAGGAGCTCGCCCAGATCGTGACGCGCTCGGCGACCATCCTGGGCGTGACGATCGACCATCCCAGCGCGCTCGAGATCGGCTCGCGCTCGCGCGGTACGCCGCGCCTCGCCAACCGTCTGCTCAAACGCGTGCGCGACTATGCGCAGGTGCGCGGCAACGGCCCCATCGAGCTCGAAATCTGCCGTCAGGCGCTCGAGTTTTTCGAGATCGACGAGCTTGGCTTGGACTGGATGGATATTCGCATTTTGGAGACACTCGCCAAGACGTTCTCCGGCCGTGCCGTTGGCTTGACCACGCTTGCCAGTGCGGTGGGCGAGGACCCGGGTACGCTTGAGGATGTCTACGAGCCCTATCTGCTGCAGTGCGGATTGATGATTCGCACGCCCCAAGGCCGCCAGGCAACCCTGCGCACCTTTGAGCACTTAGGAATTGAGCCGACCGTTTAGGATGGGTTTGTAGGCTATCGCTGGGCATCGGGTAAACATATCACCGTTCGTCGGTTACGGGCGTTTTACTATTGCGCGCGCGTGCTATGCTGGATTGGTCTTTTTCTCATCCGGTAACGAAAGGACCGCCCATGCCTACTGACATCGAAATCGCACGTTCTGTTACGCCGCTGCCTATTACCGAGGTGGCCAAGAACGCCGGCGTCGACGTTAAGCATCTGATTCCGTACGGCTTTGACAAGGCAAAGGTCGACTATTCCCTGCTCAACGAGCCAACTGATCACCAGGCCAAGCTTGTCCTCGTGACCGCTATCAATCCCACGCCCGCAGGCGAGGGCAAGACCACCACGACCATCGGCCTGGCCGACGGTCTGCGTCGTCGCGGCGTCAAGAGCGCCGTGGCCCTGCGCGAGCCTTCGCTCGGTCCCGTGTTTGGCGTGAAGGGCGGTGCCGCCGGCGGCGGCTGGGCGCAGGTCATCCCCATGGAGGACATCAACCTGCATTTTACCGGCGACTTCCATGCCATCGGCGCCGCCAACAACCTGCTGGCAGCCATGCTCGACAACCATATTCAGCAGGGCAACCAGCTCGGCATCGACGTTAAGCGCATTACCTGGAAGCGCGTTGTCGACATGAACGACCGTCAGCTGCGCCATGTTATTGACGGCATTGGCGGCAAGGCCCAGGGAGTGCCGCGCGAGGATGGCTTCGACATCACTGTTGCCTCCGAGGTCATGGCAATCCTGTGCCTGTCCACGAGCATCAACGATCTTAAGGAACGCTTGGGCGAGATCGTTGTCGGCTACAGCTTTGCCGGTGAGCCCGTCCGCGCCCGTGACCTTAAGGCTCAGGGTGCCATGGCGGCCCTGCTCAAGGACGCGCTCAAACCCAACCTGGTTCAGACACTCGAGGGCACGCCTGCGTTTGTCCACGGCGGTCCCTTCGCCAATATCGCCCACGGTTGCAACTCCATCATGGCCACGCGTATGGCTATGCGTTTTGGCGATGTCGCCATTACCGAGGCCGGTTTCGGCGCCGACCTGGGTGCCGAGAAGTTCCTGGACATCAAGTGCCGCATGACGGGCGTTCGCCCCAGCGCTGTCGTGGTCGTCGCCACTGCCCGTGCGCTTAAGTACAACGGCGGTGTTGCCAAGGCCGACCTCAACGAGGAGAACCTCGAGGCCCTTAAGGCCGGCATGCCCAACCTGCTGCGCCATGTCGACAACATTCAGAATGTCTACGGTCTGCCCTGTGTGGTCGCCATCAACCGCTTCCCGACGGACACCGAGGCCGAACTCGAGCTCATCGAGTCCGAGTGCCAGAAGCTCGGTGTCAACGTTAAGCTGTCCGAGGTTTGGGCTAAGGGCGGCGAGGGCGCGCTCGACCTGGCCGATGAGGTCATGCGTCTGATTGAGCAGCCGAGCGAGCTCAAGTTTGCCTACGAGGACGGTGCCGATGTGGCTGACGCCCTGGAGGCCGTTGCCACCAAGGTCTACCGCGCCGACGGCGTCGACTTTACGCCGGCTGCCAAGCGCCAGCTCGCCGAGCTGCGCGAGAACGGCTTTGGCAACCTGCCGGTGTGCGTGGCCAAGACGCAGTACAGCTTTAGCGACAACGCCAAGGCGCTGGGCGCTCCCGAGGGCTTCCGCATCACCGTGCGCGAGCTCAAGGTTTCCGCCGGTGCCCACTTTGTGGTCGCGCTGACCGGCAGCGTCCTGACCATGCCGGGCCTGCCCAAGGTTCCCGCGGCCGAGAACATCGACGTCGACAACGACGGCAATATCACCGGCCTGTTCTAAGCCCGCCTCCCATAGCCGTTTGTCCGCCCCGTCGCGCCACCAAGGCCCGGCGGGGCTTTTTGATTCGCATGCGACGGGGGAAAACGGATCATTTTGCGGCTGTTGGGTCAATGAGGCTATCCGTATGGGGTCGTTCGTCCAAAACTATGCCGGTTTACTACGATGAATCGGTATACCTCGACCATATCTGGATTTTCCGAAAATGACCGATTCGTCTACCTGCGGTTTTGTTTTTCCAAAAAGCGTCGTGCTCGCCCTTAACCGATTCAGCGTAGTAAACCGGCATAGTTTTGGACGTGGCGGCAATGTTGCGCAACAAGAATCATGATTTCTCCCGTACGGTGTAGTTGGAAGAACTGCGCGGGCGCATTGCGGCTGCGACGAGAGACGGGAGATGCGATGTATTGCACCAAGTGCGGAGCTCAGATACCCGATGGCTCCACGTTTTGCACGAGCTGCGGCGCTCGCGTGGGCGGAGTTGAGGACCAGGCGGAGCCTGTGGCGTTTCCGGTAGGGGATGCGCCGGCGGCCGCTCCTGCGGGGCAGCACGCTCCTCAGGGTGCCTCGGCTCATATGGCGGCGCAGTCTCGTTATGAGGAACCTATGACCGAGTCAACCGACGCCGCTCAGCCGTTTGTTCCGACGCCGCAGCCCACGAAGCCCAAGCACAAGGGCCGTATCGTCGCTGCCGTTATCGGCGGTGTCGCCGTTGTCGCCATTGTCGCCGCCATCGTGATCGTGCCGCGCATCGGCTCGTCGTCCGAGGTGACTTCGGGTGGCAAGGGCTACGTTGTCTGCGCATGCGAGACCAAAGTGCTGCCCAAGAACAGCAAGGGCAAAAAGCTCAAGAACTATACCGTCGAGCTGACGCCGGTGTCCGGCAAGGGCAAAAGCTACACCATCAAAGTGGATGGCGATGACGGCTTTGCCATGGAGGACTTTGGCGAGCTGCCCGACCAGAAGTACCAGATGACCATCACCTCGGGCAAGGGCAAAAAGAAGAGCACGACCACCATGAAGGTGGACTATGCCAAGGAAGGTTCGGACGCCCCTAAGAGCGTTGAGCTCACGCAGTCCAAGAAGGAGGCCAAGGCCTCTGCCAAGGCGGCGGTCAAGACGGCAAACGAGCTGTTCACCGATAAGATTCTCGAGTACCAGAAAAAGTACGGCGAGGGCGAGGCTGTCGAGATTGATGATTCTCAATCTACGTATGGAGCCCAGGGTGTTGCCTATGCCAAACTTGTTGACTTTGATGGCGACGGCCAAGATGAGCTACTGATTGAGTATTCCGATGAACCGGTGGACCGTGTGGATAACGCGGCCGCTGCGCATCTTGAAGTCTGGGCGTATAAGAATGGCAAGATTGAGAAGGTCTATACGCCGGATGTTAGTGTGGCTCCCCATCAGGCGTATGTGTCTTTCGCTCCTTTTTCTGGCGTTTATGGCGTGCTAGTTTATGATAAGGATTCGGTAAACGAAACCATCGCATCGGTCGCCACGACGCTGGAGCAGCTGAAGTCTAAGGATGCCGGCGACGACGCGCAGGTGGGCTACGAAGCCGTTTCCGCCACGCAGGATGTCAACTTTACGGCTGCGGTTGGCGAAGGCCCGCTGGACCCGTCTCCCGATGACACATGCCAGATCACGGCTACGTGGACCTATCCTCAGGTAAAGGGCCAGGGCGTGGGTGTCGCCAAGTTCAACAAGGATATGGTCCAGCTCGTTGCAGACACGCTCGATGCGAGCAAGCAGGCCTCGATGGATGACGAGGACAGCCGCGTGACCATGATGTATACCGCCGAGATCGTCTCGATCGATGGCGATATTGCCTGTGTGCGCACGTTTACCGACAGCTATCAACCTCCGTATCGATCGGAGCGAGTGACAAGGTCGGCGTACTACAACCTCAAGACGGGTGAGCAGGTTTCGCTCGAGGATTCGCTTGCGCAGCATGGGCTCTCGTTTGATACCCTCAAGAGCGAGGCCAAGCAGGCAATTAAGACGGCAAAGCCGGATATAGACTCCGTGTCCGAAGACAACATCGACGATGACGATAACTACGCCGAGGACCATTTTTACTACGACGGCAAGGGCTATATCATCGTCCTCGATACTGGCGAGTTTGACTGCACGGCATGGGATACGCACGACTTGGTAGCGCACGCCTTCGACTCGAGCTATTCCTGCGGTCAGGATGTAACGCCCGAGCGAGCTAGGGCCACGTACGTACCCAACGAGTAAGGTTGACCGCAAGAGCTAAATTGAACAGTCCCCGGTGACGCAAAACGCAGCGCCACCGGGGGCTTTTTGATCCCAATTGGCTCCGAAATAAGCTATCTGGGCCAGCCGCGCCACGAAAAGCGCCCATCTACTACGTTTGCCAGGGTTGGACCGACCATGGAGCGTTTTTTAACAATGCGGCAAGACGTTTACCTGCGGTTTTGTTAACACAAATATAGCTATGGTTGGCACCCTTGGGTTAAACGTAGTAGATGGGCGCATTTTTTGGTGCACAGCCCACGAAGAGATCGTTAGCCGCGCTGGAGGCCGAAGAGTTTGGCGTTGCGCTCGGCGACCATCATGTTGATATCGGCGATTTCCATCTCGCCGTCAATGTAGGGCTGGTAGGTGCCATATGGATCGCCTGCTCCCAAGCTGCAACTGCCGCAGTTGTCGCAGCTGCCGTTGCCGCAGCCAGCGAGCGCCAGCTTAATGATCTCCTCGCGTTCGGCGCGCGTTGTGTCTTTGATGAGCTTGCTTTTTGCCATGACGTTCCTCGATTCGCTTGTGACCGTCGGCCGCGCATGTCTTGTAGATACCGGCGGGCTTTGCCCATCATAGGCTTTTGCGCGGGTAGAATGCATGGATAACTTGATGCTTACGGGCGACGGAAAGGAATCGTTGCATGGACCAGGATAAGACGACCGTAATGGGTGGCTACGGCTCCCCGCGGACGGGTAATGGCGCCGATGAGACCCGCGTCGTGCCGAATCCCGGCTACGCTGCCCCCGATACGACGCAGGCGTCGGCCGATCCCACACGCGTTGTAAATTACGGGAACGCAACGCAGGACCCGTATGGTGCCTCGTCGCAGAGCCCCTACGGCAATGCGGCGGCAGACCCTTATGATGACCTGCTGCAAAATCCCATTCCGCAACCTCAGCAGACGACCTATATGCCGCGCACGGCACAGCCGCGCTACGAGTCGCGCGACCGATATGCGCGTGAGCCGTATCGTGAGTATCCCAAGTCCATCCCTCAGTATGGCGAGGACGAGGAGAAGAAGCCTTCGCGTTCGTCGAGCGTGATCAAGAAAATCCTGATCGTGCTGGCGGTCTTCTTTGCCCTGTCGGTTGTGTTTGCCATCGTGTCGGGCATGCTCAACAAGCGGGGCGCCACGACTGATACCACGGCCGAGCAGACCGAGACTACTCAGTCCGGCACCGTCGACCTGAGCGATATCCCGGGTCAGTACTGGTCCAACGCCAAAAAGCTCCTCAAGTCGCGCGGGGCCGATCTTTCGAACGCCGTGATCCTGACCGATGATGGCTCAACACCTGTCGTCGATGCCAACTGGGTCGTGACGTCTGCCTACTATAACGACGACGGTAACCTCGAGATTCAGCTCACGCGCAAGGACAGCTCGTCGGGCAATGTATCCGGCGATCAGGGTACTACGGACAGTTCGAGCTCCAACACGCTGGGGGACCTGAGCGACAAGGCGCAGGAGCTGGGAGATAAGGCCCAGCAGTTGGGTGACACCGCTCAGAATCTCGGCGATACTGCGCAGAATCTGGGCGATATGGCAACGAGCGCCTGGGATGCCCTGCAAAACGGCATTTCGGGCGCGCAGGGGAACTAGCGGTTGAGCGGCTAGAGCCTTAGCGGTGCGAACAAAAACGGGACGCAGGATCGCGTGACCGGGCGCATAGGCGCGTTGGTCGGCGGTCCCGCGTCCCGTTTTGCTGTCGATTACAGCTGCTCGGCCGGACGGTCGGGCGAGCTGAAGCCCGAGTCAAATGTGACGACGCACGAGACATCGGGTCGGCGCTCGTGCACGATGCGCGTGACGAGCTCCAGCAACTCCTCGTCGGATATGTCAAAGCCGTCGGGGCGCACCAGGTCAAACGAAACGAACCCGTCGTGCTCGTGCAGGTCGTGGATGGAGAGCGCGGGATCGATCTGCATGACGCCGCGCTTGACCCAGCCGCGCAGGTCGTCGCCGGTGGTGGCGATGGGGTCGCAGTGCAGCGTGATACCGATGCCCATCTGCCGTTTGATATCGTGCTCGATGGTGTCCAGGATCTCGTGATGTTCAAACGCGTCGCCCTCGCCGGGCATCTCCACGTGTGCGCTGGCAAACTGGCGGCCGGGGCCGTAGTCGTGCACCATGAGGTCGTGTGTGCCCAAGACCTGGGGGTACGACATGATCTTGTCGCGGATTGCCTGGACGAGCTTGGGGTCGGGCGCTTGCCCCAATAGCGGGCTGATAGCGTCGCGCACCAGGCCCATGCCGCTGATGCAGATGAAGATGCCCACGCCCAGGCCTGCCCAGCCATCGAGGTCAAAGCCGGTCGTCTGCGAAATAAGCGCTGCGGCCAGGACCGAGGCCGAGGCAATGACGTCGTTTTTGGAATCCTGCGCCGTGGCGATAAGCGTCTCGGAATCGATGCGGTTGCCCAGCGTGCGGTTGAACGCCGCCATCCAAAACTTGACGAGCATGGACAGGACAAGGGCTGCCATGGAGAGCGCCGAATACGCGGTGGGGGAAGGCTTGATGATCTTGGTAATGGATTCGAGCGCCAGGTTGATGCCGACGGCGCAAACGAGAACGGCGACAAACAGCCCCGCCAGGTACTCGTAGCGGCCGTGGCCATAGGGGTGCCCCTCGTCGGCCGGGCGGCTGGCAAGGCGGAATCCGAGCAGGCTCACGATGTTGCTCGAGGCGTCGGAAAGGTTGTTGAAGGCATCGGCGATAAGCGAGACGGAGCCAGCGAGCAGACCAGCTATGCCCTTGGCCAGGCACAGCGTGATGTTGAGACCGATGCAGATGAGGCTTGCGGCAAAACCCGCGTTGGTGCGGCAGGAGGTATCGACCGGCTCGCTTTCGCTGCCGGGAACAAGCGTATGTACCAGCCGATTTACAAATAGCATAACGATCGTCCTCACAATCATGTTTAAGGGGATAGTGTAGCTCGCACAGACGCAACGTGTACCGATGCTCAGAAAATGCAGCAATGGTCTGCCGGCGCTAACGGGCGCGAGGCGGAGGGGCGATTATCCGCGCGCCTTCGAGTTCACTGCGCCTTCCCGTTCGACCGAGTGCTCCATTTTGGGCCACATGGGTGTGGGCACGTGCCGATTTGCTCGACATACTTATTGTCGACAGCCCTGTGCAAAGGAGGACGTTTCCATGGACGAGATGTTTGCCATTAAATGCCAAAACTGCGGCGGCCCCATGTATTCGCACCAGGCAAAGCGCAGCTTTGAGTGCGTCTATTGCGAAACGGTTATTCCGTGGCAAGCGGACGCCGGGGAGCCCAAGAGCGCCCTGGGTATCCGTCATACGCCGCTGACGGTGGTTGACGGGCTGCTCAAGCTCACGCACGTCTCGCAGCTCGAGCGCCCAGAGGACCCGGACTGGTATTTCTTCAATTCGTACTGGCGCAATCAGTCGGTTCTGGAGCATCTGCTGTGGGAAGATCGCGGAACGGCGCAGGAGTTCCAAGAGGCGACGCACGTGAGCATTCCCTGTCCCTTCTGCGGCGCGTCCTTTGAGGGCGAGTCGACCCAACGCGTGTTTGAGTGCCCGTCCTGCGGCAACAAAATCGGTATGGCTGACCTTCTCAAGCCCGGCACGTTTAGTAAGCGCCTGACCATGGGCGTGGGTGCCGAATACGTTCCCGAACAGGGCGTCCCCTGTGAGATATCGCCGCAGCAGGCACGTGCCAACGCGCTGCAGCTGGTGCGCCAGTACCCTGATGCCTTTGCCGGGCACGACGTGGAAGACGCGATTCAAAACGACATGATGCTCTTCTATTTCCCCATGGCGCTGGCGGACCTGCGCATGATGGCGTCCTTCCCGGGAAAGGGCCTGAGCAAGGAGACCTTGGTGTACTACGAGGTGCTCGACTGGGCGTATCCGCGGGCAAACTACCTGGACGTTCACCTTATGGGCATTTTGGAGCCGTGGGACTTTGGCAAGGTGGGGTCGTTCGATCCCGCCATGCAGGAAGGTGACTTCCGCGTCGTTTCCGTCGATGCGTCCACCAAGGACCAGGTGATTATTGATAAGCTGGCGCTCGATATTGTCGGCAACGATGCCGAGGCGGTGCTGGGGCTCAATAAAAAGAGCATCCGCGCCTGGGCGCGCAAGGCTCGCAAGCACAAGGACGGCCTGGTGATGGTACCGGTCTACTTTGTCGATCGCCCGGCGTCGGATAGCCGCGACGGCGAGCAGGTGCGCATTGCCGTGAACGGCCAGACGGGTCGCGCGGCCGCGGTAGTGTTTAGCGACAAGCGCGAGACGCATGTGGTGGCACCGCTCAATCCCAACGTGATGCTGTCGAGCGAAAGCACCGTGCACGCCACGCCCATCGAGGTCAAATACGTTAAATCGCCGTTTCTATACCAGATCGTGCGCCGTGGAGGCGGCGAGCAACCGCGCCAGGTGGCAGCGGCGGCCGAGGGTTCCTACCGAGAGGAGAAGCCCAAACGCAAGGGCTTGTTTGCGACGATTTTTGGTAAGTAGGGAAGTGGTGCTGGTTAGTCTTATGACGCGATAGCTAGGGGTGCGGGGCAGTTCGCAGAAGCGCGAGCTGCCCCGTTTTTGTGCGGCGAGACATGGCGTCCGAGCTGCCGTAGAGACTTAGCTAAATGGCTATTTAGAAGAACAGTGCGAAGCGGTTGCCAATCACGAAAAAGGCCTCGCTGTCGAGCTTTCCTCGCTATGCGATTTAGTGAAAGAAAAAGCCGATTACATTGAGGCTGACTTTGATACCTACGTTTCAACAGAGTCTCTGCTCCCTGGCAAGAAGGGTAGGCAGGCACCGTCGTCCCTGCCCCAAACCGGAAAAGTTACGGTCTACAAGGCCGGGGACATTCTGGTTTCGAACATTCGCCCATACTTTAAAAAAATTTGGTATGCAGACCGAACTGGAACCTGCTCGGGTGATGTCCTAGTGTTTAGAGCCAAGCAGCCGGAGCAGTCCGGTTACCTCTATTCATGCATGCGCAGCGATGCTTTCTTCGATTACGTCATGAAGGGCGCAAAGGGCACAAAGATGCCAAGAGGGGACAAAAAGCAGATGCTCACTTATAAAGTTGCGAGTAATCCAAGTGGAGCAACCGTTGATTTTATTGAATCAGCGCTTAGCCAAGCATCAAGCTCAAGTAAAGAGAACCATCGTCTTGCCGCTCTTCGTGACAATCTCCTCCCTAAATTAATGTCAGGAGAAATCGACGTCTCGAAGGTCGATCTCAAGCAGCTAAATAGCCATTTACTTCACTATGTACAACGCGCCGTCCACACTGTGGCTATCGTACTCGACGAAAGGAACAGCGTGGAAACTGTCATCAATACCGTACTTTCGGAAATGCAGGGCCTTCTCGACCCACACCAGCTCAAACATCTAACCATTACGCTTAGACAGGCACTCGGACCGAAACAAACAGAGCCAGGGCAAGATCTGCTTGCGCTCTTTCTCACCGCTAAAGAGGTCGAGGGATGCTCTTCTAAAACCATTGCATACTATGAGGCTACCTTACGGCATATGAACACAGCGCTTGCTAAGCCCTATACCCAGGTTGAGAGCGACGACTTGCGCCGTTATCTCAATGATTACGAGGTGAAGCGCGGTTCTAGTAAGGTCACAATCGATAATATACGTCGCATCATGTCGAGTTTCTTTTCGTGGCTTGAAGATGAGGATTACATTGTGAAAAGTCCTGTAAGGCGCATTCGTCGCGTCAAAACAGCTCAAGTAACCAAAGAGGTGCTTAGCGATGAGGAACTGGAGGTATTGCGAGACGCCTGTGAGTCCAAGCGAGATCTTGCCATCGTTGATCTACTCGCTTCGACGGGTATGCGTATTGGCGAACTTGTGCGACTCGACAGGAAGGATGTCAATCTGCACGAGCGCGAATGCCTTGTAATGGGAAAGGGAAATAAGCAGCGCCCCGTTTACTTCGATGCGCGCGCTAAGCTTCATCTTACGGAATATCTTTCGAGCCGTGCTGACAAGAGTCCTGCATTATTTGTCGCGCTCGATTCCTCAGCTCGACGTATTACGGTGGGGAGCATAGAACTCCGTTTACGTGACCTAGGCAGAAGCGCCGGTATCAACCGCGTTCATCCGCATAAGTTTCGCCGTACGCTTGCCACCCATGCTATCGACAAGGGAATGCCCATAGAGCAGGTGCAAAAGCTGTTGGGCCATGCGAAAATAGACACAACCATGTACTACGCCATGGTTAATCAGAGCAATGTGAAGGCTTCGCATAGGAAGTATTTGGAATGAAGCTTGGGGATATTTGCAGCAAAATCGGTAGCGGCGCTACGCCCCGCGGCGGCAAGGACTCATACAAGGATTCTGGTATGGCCATCATAAGGAGCCAGAACGTTTTCGATTGGAGCTTTAGCTCTAGCGGTCTTGCGTTCATCGACGATGACCAGGCGGAGGCTCTTTCGAGCGTTGAGGTCAAACATGGCGACGTGCTTCTTAATATTACTGGCGATTCTGTGGCGCGTGCTTGTATCGTTCCATCAAAATTCTTGCCTGCCAGGGTAAATCAACATGTGGCTATTATTCGGGCAAATGACAAAGCTAACAACCTGTTCCTCCTCGCTTGGTTGCAGGCGAACAAGGGTATCCTTCTAAAGCTCGCGTCCTCTGGCGCGACACGAAATGCTCTGACCAAGAGAATGCTAGAGAACCTGGACGTCAATCTTCCGCCGATCGACGTCCAGAATAAGGTTGCGGCATTTATCGATTCGATTCAAGCCAAGATTACCCTCAACACTAAGCTAAATGGCTATTTAGCTGCTTGAGGTCGAGCTTTGAGACATCGATCTCGCCCGTCATGAGTTTGGGGAGAAGGGCGTCGCGAAGCTCCTCGAGTTGCTTCGAATTGCGTTCATTGACTTTTATCTGCTCATATAGCGGGTTTGCAAACGCACAGAAATCTTCGACGGCTTCCAAACCAGGGTTGGGAATCGGATATGTTAGCGTTGCTTTAGGCTGCGCCCTTTGGCGACTACCCGTTGAACCGGTGACATGCGCAAGAAGGAAGTCTCTAAAAGCTGGTGCGCCAATTGCGGCATAGTAGAAAGCTTTATGGACGGGGTTCTTTGGCTTGTAAACAATGAATTCCGTTGAACACACAGCCCGCTTGCTTGAGCAGGCAGGCATCCAAATTCTCCTGATACTAGGGTTAAGCCTGGAAATTAAGATGCTATTGGCATCAATAACATATTTGTTGCTTTTGATACCGTCAGCCAACTCAAAAACAGGCCGACGGTTTGCATCATAAGCGGGAATGCTGTAATGCTCCCAAATTTCTCCGTGACAGTTTTGCGGTTTCAATGTTTTTGTTGAAATCGAGAGAACCTTACCGAGATCAATAGACGATTCAATCTCGCCAAATCGTCTAGAGAACTCAAGCGCGGCCAGCTCTTCTAAATAGCCATTTAGCTTAGTGTTGAGATGTATCTTGCGATAGATGCAGTCAGCAAAATGGGTCACTTTATCTCTGGCGGCTTCGTCAAGAACGGGGACCGGCAGCGCTTTAAGCCTATCGGTCGCTAGTTTCCCAGCACCAATGCCCGTTGTCTCCAGCATTGCGGAAATGGAAGGCTCCAGCGATGTGAGTGCATAAAAAAGATACCTATTTGATATGCCTTTAGCGGCTGAGTTGACGCACTTTATATCTTGATTAAATGCGACTTCCTTTCCGGCTATAGCAAGTGGTATTCGTTTAAACAGCCCGCTACCTCTCGTTAAAAGCAACAGTGAGCCCTTTGGCGCTAATTTGCTACCAGCCTCAAGGCCTTCCTTAGTAATTGCAAGGTCGCTCTCATAGACCGTATCCCCCACAAGCGTCTTTGCGCTAATCCAGGGTATAGAACCATCCCAGTATCTTTTGTTCTTTTTGCTCGGGGTTCCGCCCGACTCAAACTTAGCTATTTCGCCCAGTGGGACATAAGATGCCCTACATCCCATAACCAACCGCCTCCAAGTTCTCCTTGATTTGCTCCTGCAAGCGGTTGGACTCTTCAAAGCACTTTGCAATCTCGCTAGTCAGGCGTGCCATCTTCTCTTCAAATGGTTCGCCGTCGTCTTCGGCCTCAGCAATGCCTACGTAGCGACCGGGTGTCAGGATGAAATCTTGCTTGGCGATTTCATCCAAATCCGCTATGGCGCTGAACCCCTTCACGGGCTCGAACTCGCCCTTACGGAAGGAGTCGAATGCGGATGCAACTTTGTTGATGTCCTCTTCGGTAAACTCGCGTAGTTTACGAGAGACCATGGTGCCCATTTCGCGGGCATCGATGAATAGCGTCTTGCCGGACTGAGCCTTCTTCTTGTTCAGGATCCACAGACACACGGGAATTTGGGTGCTGTAGAACAGCTGCCCCGGCATGGCTACAATGCCCTCGACCAAATCGTCCTCTACGATAGCGCGTCGAATATCGCCCTCGCCGCTCGTCTGGCTCGAGAGCGACCCGTTTGCCAATACAAGGCCAATCTTACCTGTGCTGTTAAGATGCCAAATCATATGCTGCATCCAAGCGAAGTTGGCGTTGCCCGTGGGCGGCATGCCGTACTTCCAACGTACGTCTTCCTGCAGCGCTTCGCCGCCCCAGTTCTTGAGGTTGAAGGGTGGGTTTGCCAACACATAGTCAAACTTTTCATTCTTGTGCTGGTCGGCGCTGAAGGTGTCTGCATAGTTGCCCAAATCGGCCTCGATGCCGCGAATACCGAGGTTCATCTTTGCGAGCTTCCACGTGGTAGGGTTGCTCTCCTGGCCAAAGATGGTGATGTCCTGTACTACGTTGCCGCCATGGTGCTCGACGAAGGCGGCGGACTGTACGAACATGCCTCCGCTGCCGCAGCAGGGGTCGTACACACGACCGTGGAAAGGCTGGAGGATTTCAACCAGCGTGCGCACGATACACGACGGCGTATAGAACTCGCCGGCGTTTTTGCCCTCCATTGATGCGAATTTCTGCAGGCAATATTCGTATGCGCGCCCTAACAGGTCTTTCTCACTCTCGTTATCGGTCATTTGTACGTTTGTGAATAAGTCAACGACGTCGCCCAAGCGCCGCTTGTCTAGTTCGGGGCGAGCGAAGTTTTTGGGCAGCACGTCTTTGAGCTTGTCGTTTTCGCGCTCGATGGCGCGCATGGCATTGTCAATGATCTGGCCAACTTCGGGCGTATGCGCCGCCTGTGAGATATTCACCCAACGTGCTTCTTCGGGAACGAAGAAGACATTCTGCTCCATGTAGCAGTCGCGATCCTCCTCGTCGCCGTAACCCTCTTCGACGAGCTCTAGATAGCGTTCGTCGAAACGGTCCGAGAGGTACTTCAGGAAAATGAGGCCTAATACGACGTTTTTGTACTCGGCAGCGTCCAAGTTGCCACGCAGCACATCTGCAGCGTTCCACAGTTGATCCTCAAAGCCGACGTCGGCCGTGTTCTTCTTGGTGTCCTTAGCCTTGCTTTTAGCCATGCTGTTTTAACTCCCTATGCTGCATTGTCGGCCCAGAGTTCGCACTGATCCATCACGGTGGCCAGTGCCGACTCCATGCCCTCTGGCGGATACTTATGATGTTTGAGCAGGCGCTTGATTGCAACACGCATGGCAGCACGAGCACTTTGCTTTTTCTGCCAATCGACCGTGCGCATTTCGCGCATCTTCGCGGCGAGCTCTTGCGTGATGGCGACCAGCTCGTCATTTCTTTCGCGATAATAATCAGCGACTGCTTGCGGTTGTGTTAGCGCCTCGTAAAACGCAAACTCCTCTTCGCTAAGCCCAAGCGCCTTTGCCTTTTGGTTTTCGGAAAGCATCTCTTTCGCCATCTTGAGCATTTCTTCGAATACCTCAGCGTTTGTGAGCTGCCCGTTGAGATAGCCATTTACCATGCTTTGCATGAGTTCCGAGTACTTTTTTGCCTGCGTTATGCTCTTTCTGCGGTAGCCCTTAATCTGGTCGTCGATGAGTTTTTTCAACAGCTCGTAAGCCAGGTTCCTCTCTTTCATACGCGAGAGGCTCGACAGAAACTTGGGATCAAAAATCGAAACCGTTTCGTCTTCCACCTTAAACAAGTCTATTACGCCGTCGGTATGGACGATGTTCTGTTCGAGTAGTGCATTGATGCGGTCATTTACCTGCTTAAGGGTAAGTTTGCCTCCGTTTTTGCTGCGGGTGCCGCCCTGCTCGGTGAGCTGAAGGATAAGTTCTCGAACAACCTGGAAATAGCCAGCCTCGACGCGCTGCATGTCTGTTGCGCGACTTTTGGCGAGTCCATAGGCTTTGAGCATGACTCCTGCCTGCTCAACAAAGTCGCGGGTGATATCTTCGTCGCCGGGTGCAAGGATATGATTTACTCCACCCGTTATGAGTTCGCTTCGACGTGCGGCGGACTCGGTGCTCATGAATTCCGAATAATCGTAACCAAACATTTTGTCGTGACAGACCGCCAGTTTTTCCAAGAACTTGGGATAGGCGGTTTTCCCGATATCCATGTCGCCGTATTTCTTTTGGTCGCGCTTGGTGTAGTCCTTCATGGCGCGTTTAAGGGCGTTAGCTATGCCTACGTAGTCAACAACCAGTCCGCCAACCTTGTCTTTATATACTCGGTTTACGCGTGCGATTGCCTGCATCAGGTTATATCCGCGCATGGGTTTATACACATACATAGTGGCAAGGCTCGGCACGTCAAAACCGGTGAGCCACATGTCTACGACGATTACGATTTTAAGCGGGTCGGCGTCATCCTTAAACCGCTTTGCCATCTCCTTAACATGGGCCTTATTGCCTACGACGTCGAACCACCACTCGGGGTCTTGATTGCCCATGGTCATGACAACGCCGAGCTTGCCCTCGTCCTTCCAAGAGGGTCGCAGCTCGCATATACGTTGATATATAGCCATGGCAGCGGGGCGCGAATACGCAACGATCATTGCCTTGCCGGTGAGTTCGTGCGCACGGTTGGTCTCATAGTGCTCTACGATGTCCTGACATAGGGCATCGATGACTTCTGGTGCACCTAGAACGGCGTCTAGATTTGCAAAGTTACGCTTGCTTGCGTCAATGGTTTCGGCATTAGCCTGCTCGGTGAGCTTTTCGTACTCATCGTCAACTTTTGCAAGGATGCCCTGATCCAGCTTGAGTGCGACAACGCGGCTCTCGTAGAACACGGGTCGAGTTGCGTTGTCCTCTACTGCCTGAGTCATGTCGTAGACGTCAATATAATCGCCGAAAACCTCGCGAGTCGATCGATCTTCGGCAGAAATAGGGGTACCGGTAAAGCCGATGAAAGTCGCATTCGGAAGGGCGCGGCGGATGAGCAACGCGGTGCCCGTGTGCTTCTTGCCGTCACGGTCGTATTTCTCCTCGAACCCGTACTGCCCGCGGTGCGCTTCATCTACCATCACGACGACGTTCTTGCGCTCGGAGAGGGCGATGGCCTCCTCCTCGAACTTCTGCATGGTGGTGAAAATGATGCCGTTGGCGCGGCGACTCGAGATCTGCTGCGCAAGGTCGGCGCGGCTCTGCGCCTGAACGGGCGTCTGGCGCAGGAAGTCTGAGCATCTGGAGAACTGCGCGAACAGTTGCGAGTCGAGGTCGTTGCGGTCGGTGATTACTACGATGGTGGGGCTGTCGAGTTTCTCTTCGAGCAGATGGGCAAGGAAAACCATCGAAAGCGACTTGCCCGAGCCCTGCGTGTGCCAGAAGACGCCGCCCTTGCCGTCGCCGCCGATGGCCTCATGCACGCTCTCGAGCGCTTTGTTCACCGCGAAGTACTGATGGTATCCCGCGAGGATTTTCGCGTCCTCGGAGAACAGAATGAAGTTCTTCAGGATGTCGATGAGCCGCTCCTTGGGGAACATGCCGTCCAGAGGCGTCTTCCAATCGGCGTACTGGGTGGCCTCGTAGCTTCCATCGACGCTCTTCCACTCAACGAAGCGCGACTCGTTGGCGGTGATTGTGCCAACCTTGGTGTGAAGCATGTCACTGGTGACGCAGAAGGCGTTGTACACGAAAAGCGATGGAATCTGTCGTTTGTAGTTTTGAATCTGTTGGTAGGCATCTTCGCTGTCAGCGTCGGCTCGAGCGGGCGACTTCAATTCAAAGAGAACGAGCGGAAGACCGTTAACGAATACGATGACATCTGGACGTTTGTTGGTGCCGCGTTCGATGTAGGTCCACTGGTTAACAACGTGGAAGCTGTTCTTTTCGGGATTGCCGTAATCGACCAAGCGCACGATGTCTGTATGCTCTTCTTTGCCGTCAAACCAGCTTGCCTCCACACCGTTCTGCAGCATGTCCATAAAGATGCTGTTCTTGGCGATGAGGTCGCTGCCCTCGATTTCCTTTAGTCTAGTTATTGAGGCATCAATCGCGCGTCGGTTGAGCGTGGGGTTAATGCTCTCAAGAGCGGGCCCAATGACGTCAGGTAGGAAGGCGTCGTCAAACGCGTCGGAGGAACGGGCGACATCAGGTCCATAGAGGTGCTCGTATCCCAGACTCGTTTGCAAGTGGTCAATGATGCCTTGTTCGAAAGCATCCTCATTAAATGACGTTGAGGAGCTGTAATCGACAGCAATCATGCGCACTCCTTACCTTATGCTTCCACGACGCTGGTGAGCCTGTCCACCATTGCATTCTAGCAGTTAATCTTGCATATATTGGTATATCTGACACCCGTTAGTTGCCATTTGGCCTATTGGCTGATCGTGCCCGAATGACAATTGGTGGCAAGGCTTTCTGACTTATTTAAATCGACTTCTATTTATGGGCGCTCGTGTTGTGACAGTTGTCCAAGCGCTTGCTTGAAGCTGTTGTTAGTAATCTTGAGGTCGTTTCCCGCTTGCATTTTAATGAGTGTCGGGCCGGAGGCGATGGCGGATGTGGTGCGATGGTGCCAAGAAAAGCGCCTAGACCTGGGTGAAGAACCGAGGCCGCGGGCGCTTTTCTATTTCTTTGGTCGCATGGATTGTCTGCTCTGTTGGCCGCGCCGGCGCTGTTTCTTTGCTCTCGTTCGCGCGGTATCCGCTTGTGGCGGTAGATGTAAATAAACGGTGGAGCGGCTGCAAAAGATCAGCCTCGCTGGGTAAAATCAGGTTGTGCCGCGGAACCCGCTCCTCAGTCGGTCAACTTTGGAAGCGCGGGCAACGCAGGTATTATCGTCTAAAGGGCCGGCTGCAACCGGCCCTTTTCATGACTCCCTTCGCTATCCGTTACTGCTTATATTCCCGCCAGATCGAGTAGAGGTTCCGGGCAATGCCGGTCACGTACATCGAGAGGCGCAGGATTTCAAGAAACAAGTTCATAGGCTTCACCCCAACCGGAGATCGGAGCGTTGCCCGCAGGCGGATTCCGCGGCAGTCAAGATTTTACCTCACAGGCCGCGGTGGGAGGCATCCTGCCCATCCCATGGTTTGGAGCAGTATCGATCTAACGGGCGATCAAACCTCTAGCACTCTTTGAATTGAGCAAGCATCTGCCCGAAGAAGCTTAGTTCGGATGGCTCATAAATGAGCGAGCCGCCATCTTCGGTCCGGTAGACCCCGCAGGGGAGGTAGCGCCCGTCGGGGAGGACATAGAGGTTGGCTTCTTCCTTCAGTCCTGCTGGAAATAGCGGAATCCCGTTTTCGTCCACTTGGAACTCGTCTATATTTGCGGTCTCTCTTTCCATGGTGTCTCCTGGTCAGTTTCTATCGTAAGTGTGTCCTAAAACAGGCAGCTCTCAATCAGCTCTTTTCCGCGCAGGGTGTCGATCCATTCCTGCGGGATGGCGTCGATGCCGTATGCCGTGCCGGCGAGCGCGCCTGCGACGGCTGCGGTGGTGTCGGTGTCGTCGCCCAGATTGACGGCGGCAAGCACGCAATCTTCGTAGCTGTTAGTGTTGACGAAGCACCAGGTGGCTGCCTTAAGGGTGTCGCGCACGAAGCCGCCAGACCTGATTCCACGCTCGGGCACGTCTTTCAGCTGGAGCACCCATGAGGGAAGCGCGCCGTTCATCACGCTCCTTATCAGCTCGACAAATATGACGCATGCGTCGGTCGACGTTCTGTGGGCGTGCGTAATCGCGGAGACCTTGCTGACCTCATCGTCTGTCGCATCGGTGAACGCCAGGGGAGCGATGCGCATGAGCGATCCGTTGCCGTTGTCGCGCTCGCCGGAGCCTCCTTTGCCGGTACGCAAGGCGCGGGCGGTCGTGCCGCCGTAATCGAAAACGCCGTCGATCGTATACTCCCCACGGGCAATCCAACTTACAAACTTGTCGCGCATGTCTGAGGCGTCGATATGCCCGAGCTCTCTAATCGAGTCGCAGGTAGCAAGCGTCATAGATGTGTCGTCGCTCCAGGTGCCGGCGGGTTGCCCATGCGTGCCGTAGCCGATCATGTCGGTGCATTCGAACGTGCCACGAGGCCTGAACTCGTAAGGAACGCCCAGCGCGTCGCCGACGGCAAGCCCATAGATACAGTCGCGCAGTGTTGTTTTCGGTCTGTCTGTCATGGAAAGCTCCTCTTTCCCGGGTGATGTGGAGCGCCATCGGGGGTATCGGTCGCAACGTGCTGCTACCCTTGCGCTTCGCCATTAGTCGCTTCGTTGATGGCGCGGTACTCGGCACTCAGCTCGCGCGCCAGCTCTTCCTTGCTTGGAAGATACGGCAGGTATTTGGCGGCAAACACTTGGTCGTTGTCTTCGGGCAGCGTGTACTCGACAATCGAGTCGCTTTTGTCCGCGCAGAGCACGATGCCTATGGGCGGATTGTCGCCTTCGTTCATGAGCTCGCGCGTGTAGTAGTTCACATACATTTGCATCTGGCCCAGGTCCTGATGCGTGAGGTCATCGGTCTTAAGGTCGATGAGCACGAAGCAGCGCATCAGATAGTTGTAAAACACAAGGTCAATATAGAAATGGCGCCCATCAAAGGTGATGCGCTTTTGGCGCGCCTCGAAAGCGAAACCACGGCCAAGCTCCAGCAGGAACTTCTGAAGATGCGTGATGAGCGCCTGCTCTAGATCGCTCTCGCGAAACGCAGCATCGTCCGAGAAACCTAAAAACTCCAGTACATATGGGTCGCGGATGATATCCTCGGGGCGACGAGCCAGGGCGCTCTTTTGGATTTCCTGGGTGACGGCCTCCTTGTCCTTGCTGGCAAGCAGGCGCTCGCGGAACATGGTGTTGATTTGGCGCTCGAGCTGACGCGTGCTCCAACGAGAATCGGCGCATTCGTTCATGTACCAGGTGCGAGCATCAGGGTCGGGAATGCGCATCAACCTGCGGTAATGAGTCCAGCTCAATTCGCTACGCAGTGCGTCGCGAATTGGAAACGCAAGAAAGAACTGACGCATATTGCGAAGGTTTGCGATGCCAAAGCCTCTTCCAAAATCCGCGGTAAGCCTTCTGGAGAGGCCTGCAATCAATGCCTCTCCATATGCTGCGCGCTCCTCTCCGCCCTGCTCATCAACAATGCTCTTGCCGATCTCCCAATATGCCTCAACCATCGCAAAGTTAACGGCGGTATAGGCCTTGTCGCGAGCGGCGTTGAGAATCGAGGAGACCTGCTTGTAAAAAACTTCTGGCACGATTGCCGATTCTCCACGGTTTGCCAGTTCGCCCATCACTGTCGCCCCACTTTCCTTTTGTGGAATGCATCTTTATCGCATTTAGTTTAAAGCCTCGCGCGGACACAAATTGCTGTGCTGTCTGGCACCTTCGCATGGGAGCCTTGCGGTGGCTAAAATGTGGCCATAGAGACAGTTTTAGCGAACCCCACGGGAGTGACGCGTATGGACAACAACACGCTGCTGTTCCAGGACAAAGGTTCGGGTAGGTTTAAAGACGTCAAGATCTACCCTAACCGCATCGAGGTGCTCAAGAAGGGCACTTTTGGTGGCAAGCACACCGAGATTGTTTATCTTAAGGACATTACGGGGGTCAGCAGGATCAAGGGCCGCGACGTTTTCCTACGTAACAGGCTGTTGACTGCCTGTGTCTTTAGTCTGAGCAGCCGCTCCCAAGCTCAGGAGTTCGTGAATGCGCTGAACATGGTGATGTAGCCGATAACGGTGTTCGGGCTAAGGTAAAAATCGGGGCGCAGAACGGTATTCTGCGCCCCCCCCAATTGAGTCGATGTGTCTAAAAGGCGGGCTTGCCTATTCGCTGTCGTCCCCAACGTTTTCGCGGTCATTGGCAAGCATCGCCGCGCCGGCGACCGTTGTCGCCATGGCGGCAGCGGCGAGCCCGGCGGCAATGCCGGAGCCGTCGCCCGTGTCGGCGAGTTTTCCGCCCGAGCCCTTGCCCTTGTTGCCCTTACCATTCTTATCAGCGCTGCCTGCGCTGGAACCCGTGCCGCTGCCGGTGCCGCCTGCACTGTCCGAGGCCGCTACGGTAAAGTTTGCGGCTCCGTCGCTGGCGAGCGTGTAGTTCTGCGCCGCGTCGCCCAACAGACCTTTCGCACGCACCCAATACGTCCCCGCGGCAAATGCCTCGCCCTCGGCCATTGTCGTGCCCGGAGCGCCGTCCGCGTCGTGCACAAACTCGAGCTGGGCGGTGCAGGCGTCGGTTTCGAGCTTGCCCTCGAGTGATGCCGCAATCTTGGCGCGCACGTCTTCGCCGGCCTTAAGGCCTTCGAGTCCCTCAAAATGGGGCGTCAGCGCGAGCGGATCGATATCGATGGGCACGAAGCCCTGCAGTCCTGTAGCGGTCTCGTTGCCCAGGGCGTCGACATCCACGTATTCGATGGCAAACGCGCTGCCAGAAGCGGCCACGTTGAGTACGTTGCTGCTGTTAACGAGGCGGAAACGGCCCTCGCCAACGGTCTTGCCATCCTGGAATGAGGCATCGCTCAGCGAGTCGCCGTACGTCATGCGCATGCGGGTCGGGAGATAGTACGGGAGATAGTACGAAGCCGTCTGCTTGTGCTCCGTATCGTAATTGCGCTGGTAGATGCTCCGGGCCAGCGCCGCATCAACAAAGTCGGATGCGATGATGCCAATGTGCTTGAGGTAATCTGACTTTGTATCCTCGATGCCGCTGGGATTGATGTACGGGCTCTTATACAGATGCTCGTTGACTACTCGTGCCGAGGTAAAAGGATTGCCTCCGTGCGACAAGCCCGTGCAGCTGGTGTAGTTGATAGACCAGCAACGCTCCAGGACTTTCTCCTTGGCCCCGTTATCGTCCTCGACATCTACCTCGTTGCGCGTGCGCCCGGTCGTTTCCTTCAGCGCATTATCGACCCAGCTGAGCTTGTCGGTTCCCGTGAGTTTGTACTTGTCCTGGGCGTATACCTTGGTGCAATAGGGCTCTTTGTCGCCTGTTTCCCCCGCGGCTTCAAAGCCCTGCGCGTCTTGGACGAGGCACATGGAACTGCTGTCGGTGTGCGCTGCGATTTTGTTATCCCATTCGGTGAGGTCGAGTCCCCACGTGTGGCCGCTTACGCTGTCGCCGTCGAGTCCAAATCGACGTAGCAGGACGATCTTTCCGCGCACCTCGCCCAGTGTGGGAACGCGGCTCGACGTGTAGAACAGGTTGGGGTTATCGGCCATAACCTTGGCGAAGGCCGTCGTTATGCTTTCGTCGGTAGCCTCATCGTTGCCGCGCGATGCGAGCATGATGAGCGCTTCTGACGGGTTTTCGTTCAAAAACGTTTTGAAGTACCCGATGACATCGGAGAGATGCAGATAGTTCCCGTCTTTTTTGAGTAGGTAGAAAATCCCGTGGTCGATGCCGGGGTCATCGCCCTTTCCGAGCCGGATATCAAAATAGCGAATGCCTTCGAGCAACTGCGTGGGAATGTAATCCTGCTGGCATTTTACTTGCGAGGATTGGGGCTCAGTGTCGTTGTCCACGCTGCAGGTGCCCGAATCGTGCGTACCCGGGATGCTCAGCTCGTCGAGGAACTTGTTGTCGTCGACGTATTTCATCCAACATGGTCCGTCGACGTAGCTGCTGTACGTGATCCAGTCGAGGCTGCTAACCGTGGCATCGTTCTTTTTCATGTCGTAACCGATAAGTTCGAGCTCCCACGGAATGCTCTTACTCTTATGGCAGATCTTATTGTTGTCCTGGTCTTCGCCGTTCGATTCTATTGCCAGGTACTTAATGTCTTTTTTCTCGGTTTCTTTCTCGACCGTGCGGTCTCGGATGATATAGGTTCCGTTTGATTGACGCTCGAACGCAAAAGCGCGGCTGGGCTTGTTGTCATACTCGCCGCCCCATACGTGGATGACCTTTCCATCTTTGTCAGAGTCGTCGTCGACCGACCAAATGCTGTAGCCCGTCTTTTTATGCTCTTCGAAATTGAGCAAGGTGCGGATGGCGTACCAGTTTGTATCGTCATTCTTGGTCGTTACGTTCTCAAGGATGAGCTTGCTGGACGTGCCGTCGTTAAACAGGTGACAGACGTTGCCGCGAACGTTGCCGTCTTGGTTGACGCTCGCGGTGCGAAAATAGCCCGCGGGGCGAAGGCGAATGACGAAATTGTGGAGGCTGTCCGACGGTGCGGGTGTGTTGTCTGCAAATGCCGCTCGCAGGGGAATGCCCGGCGCTGCGGTTTCGGGCAGGCTTGCAAGTGGTGACAACGCCGCAAGCCCTAGGCCCAGCGTAAACGCTCGGCGGCTGATGGCATGGTGTTCGGTCATAACTTCTCCATTCGCAGAGTGCGGTTATGCGATAGTTTTGGTCACTATACTGCCCAGATGTTTAAAGATGCTGGTTTAATTGTCTGCGCGGCGCAATAAATCGGTGGGCGGACGTGTTGGGGTGTTTGTCGTTTTCGTACTGTTGCCACATTTGGGGCGGTTCCGGCGTCCGGCATCCTCGCGTTCGTCGGCTACAGGCATAAGAAAGGGAGGGTCGGTTTACCGGCCCTCCCTGGGTACGAAGCGCTGGGGTACCGTCGCTTGTTTGCACTGCGACCGTGTTTCCCGTTGCGCTCGCCAGTCGCTTAGCGCTTGATCTCGATATCGTCGAGCTTGACGTCCATGGCCTCGGTCTTGGCCTCGGCGATGTCGTCGGCAAATTCCAGAGACTTCATCATGGTCTCGACGGCGTCCTTGTGCTCCTCGACGTTGTCGATACGCACATACACACTGCCGCCGTCAACGTCGGTGAAGTATTCGGTCGTTACGCCGCCCGAGTGTGTATAGGAAGCGTTGCGCCAAGTCTTGCCGTTGTACTTGACGGGGTCATTCTCGGTCCACTCAAAGCTGGCATTCCACTTTGCCTCGTAGTCGAACAGCTCGTCGGCGTTCTTGTCAGGATCGAAGACGGGGATGAAGCGATCGCTGGCGTGCTCGCTCTCGGTGAACTTAAACTGGGCCCTGTCGGCGGTGTCGCCGGCAACGTCGGTAATCTCGACGCCCTCGGGAACCTCGACCTTAAACCAAATGAAGTCGGTCCTCATATCCACGGCTGGCTTTTCTGCCCCGCCGCCACCGCCACTTCCGGTAGCGTCGCCGCTGCCACCGCAGCCCACCAGGGCAACTGCGGCAAAGAGACTGATGCAGAGGGTGAGAATCGCAAAGGCCTTCTTTTTCATGGTCGTGTCCTCCTCGATCTGTAACCGCCCATGGATTACCTGTCTTTACTGTACGCGTGGACGGCTCGCTAGGGTGGGCCATGTGTCCCATTCTGAGGGCCGGATTTGCGCCGTTAAGTGGCAATATGTTCGGGCGCAAAAGAGGGGAGGGCTGGTGCTGTCGGCCCTCCCCGGGTTGGGCGCCCGTTGTTTTAATGGGGCGCATGTACGCGGGTGCGCGTAGGCGCGTGCGGGTGTCCCGTTACTTGATCTCGATGCTCGAAATCTCGACTTCGCGTGCCTCGGAAACTGCCTCTTCCATGTCATCGGGGAACTCGATGGAGTTGAGGAGTGCCTCGGCTTCTTTCTTGTGCTGGTCGAAGTTCGAGATGAGGACGTAGACGCTTCCCGGCTCAACATCGGTAAAAAGCATGGTTGAGATGCCGCTGTTGTCCTCGTATGTTCCGACGAGCCACGTCCTGCCGTTATACTCGACGGACCCGCCATCCTTCCACTGGAACGTATCCCCCTTCTTTTCCGCCTGGTCGGCGTGGGATTCCTCGGCCGTCAGCGCTTTTTTCCAAACGGGGATAAAGCGATCGGCCGAGGCGTTCTCGTCTTCGGGGAAGGTGAGCTGGACCCTGTCGGCATTCTTGCCGGCAGAGTCGCTTACGCCGACGCCCTCGGGCATCTCGACCTTAAACCAGATGTAGTCGGTCTTCTTGGCGACGGGGGCCTTTTCCTTGCTCTCGCTCTTGGGGGCGCTGCCGCCGCCCGATGCGCTCCCGCCGCAGCCGACAAGGGCAAACGCGGCAAAGAGGGCGATGCAAAGGGAAAGGATCGATAGGGTCTTTTTCTTCATGGTGGCGTCCTCCTTGTCTGCCAGGGACATCGTGTGCCGCGGATCGCTGGGGCGGCGGTTACGCATGCGCATGATGTCTTTGTTTACTGTGCGGTTATTCTTCCATTCGTCGTCCGGTGCCGTGATGAGCTTGCCCCAACATAGGGCTCCTTACCTATATGTATGCCCCAGTTGCCGCTGCCCGGAAGTCTCGAAAGGTGGGCCATGTGTCCCATGTTTGCGGTGCCGACGCCTATCGTTCGTCATAGAAATCCGCGATGGCCAGGTGCGCTGACGCTTATGTACTTATGGGCTAGACTTAGCACCATTATGTGATCGATGCGGTCGGTCGGCGGTTTCCACCCGACCGATGTATATGACTTGAAGGTGCATGCGTATGAGCCAAGAGATGATGGACAAGACCTGCCGCGGGTTTGCCGAGGCGCTGGCCGCGCGCGAGCCGGTTCCCGGCGGCGGCAGCGCGAGCGCCTTTGTGGGCGCGCTGGGTGCCTCGCTGTGCGGAATGGTTGCCCGCTACGGTGCGACTAATCCCGCGCTTGCTGATCGTGCGGATGACCTGACGCGCGCGTTTGCCCAGGCTGATGAGCTGGCCCAGGAGCTTGTCGAGTTGGTTTCCGAGGACGTTCGTGCCTACAGGCGGGTGTCCGCGGCGTACGGTATTCCGCGTGACGATCCGGCTCGAGCGACCGCGATTCAGGATGCGCTGCATGTGGCCGCTATGCCGCCGTATCGCATTATGGATGCCTGCGGGCGTGCGCTGGCGCTGCTCGAGGACATGGCCGACAAGGGTTCGCGTCAGCTGCTGTCCGATGTGGCGTGCGGCGCCGTGTTCTGCCGTGCCGCTATGCAGGGCGCGAGCTTGACGCTCTTTGCGAACACCACGTCTATGAAAGATCGCGTTCGTGCCGAGGAGCTCGAGACGGCGTGTGATGAGCTGCTCGACACATGGTTGCCGCGCGCCGATGCGCTGGCGCGCCGCGCCGCCGACGCTGCAAGGAAGAGAGGATAGCCATGGCTGAGCTACTGAAGGGTGCTCCTGTTGCTCGCGCGCTGACCGAGGAACTTGCTGTTCGCTGTGCCGCTTTGCGTGAGCGCGGCGTTGTGCCGACGCTCGCCATCGTTCGCGTGGGCGAGCGCGAGGACGACCTATCCTACGAGCGCGGTGCGCTCAAGCGCTGTGAAAAAGTGGGGATTGAGGTTCGTCGCGTTTTGCTTCCCGCCGATGTTTCGCAGGACGAGCTGTTGACGGCCGTCGAGGACATCAATACCGATTCGGCTGTCCATGGCTGTCTGATGTTCCGCCCGCTGCCCGCCGGCCTTGACGAGAACGCCGTCGCCGCAGCGCTCGATCCCGCCAAGGACGTTGACTCCATGACGCCGGCTTCGCTGCTCACCACGCTTTCGGGGCGCGGTGAGGGTTTTGCCCCCTGCACAGCCGAAGCCGTGCTTGCTTTGCTGGATCATTATGGCGTTGAGCTGGATGGAGCTAAGGTTGCTGTGGTCGGGCGCTCGCTGGTGATCGGGCGTCCTGTTGCTGCCATGCTTACGGCGCGCAATGCGACCGTGACGACGTGCCATACGCATACGCGCGACCTTGCTGCCGAGTGCCGTGCGGCTGATATTGTGGTTGCCGCCGTTGGACGCGCGCGCACGATTGGCGTGGATGCCGTTCGCGAGGACCAGACGATCATTGATGTGGGCATTAACTGGGATGAGGACGCTGGCAAGCTGGTGGGTGACGTCGATTTTGTTGCCGCGGAGCCGGTTGTTGGTGCCATCACCCCCGTGCCGGGCGGCGTGGGCGCCGTGACAACGGCGATTCTCGCCAAACACGTGATCGAAGCGGCCGAGCGCGCATCGAAATAGGCGTTTTGAAGCTGTTTGAGGGGTTAGTTCTATACCCCGTGGACAAAAAATGCCAAATATGAGTAGTGTTGCCAAGATAGTCACATATATTTTAGGTTAATTTGGCTCTCTAACGATATTTATTATCGATAGAGAGCCTATTTTATTGGACCTATGGGGAATTACATCATCTAATTTTTGAACAAATGTAGACTTCCGGCACCCATGCGTAGCAAAAATGCTGTTACTAAATTGGTGACAGTACTCATATTTGGCATTTTTTGACCACAGGGGTTGCCGGTGCCGTGGTTTCGCCTTTTCTGCTCCGAAGCGATACACTGTTGCCGTTTGATTTCTTCGCTCAAGGAGGATGCGCATGCCGTGCACAACGATTCTGGTCGGTAAGAACGCAAGCTACGACGGGTCGACGCTTGTCGCCCGCAACGAGGACTCGTCCAACGGGGTGTTTGAGCCCAAGCGTATGCGCGTGGTGCATCCCGACGAGCAGCCGCGCGTCTACACGAGCGTCCTGAGTCGCCTGACCGTTGAACTGCCCGATAATCCCATGCGCTATACGAGCGTCCCCGATGTTGTCCCGGGCCACGGCATCTGGGCCGAGGCCGGTTTCAACGAGCTCAATGTGGGCATGTCTGCAACCGAGACGCTCACCACCAATGAGCGCGTTCGCGGCGCCGATCCGCTCGTGGACTACGTGTCCGCCAAGGGCAACGAGGGCGAGGACGGCTATGTGCCGGCGCAGCCTGGTGGCCTGGGCGAGGAGGACATGGTGACCCTGGTCCTGCCGTATGCCAAGTCCGCCCGCGACGGCGTGCGCATCCTGGGCGACCTGCTCGAGCGCTACGGCACCTACGAGAACAACGGCATCGCCTTTAGTGATGTGGACGAGATCTGGTGGCTCGAGACCATCGGTGGTCACCACTGGATTGCCAAGCGCGTGCCTGACGACGCCTATGTGACCATGCCCAACCAGCTGGGTATCGACAGCTTTGACCTGGATGACGCCGAGGGCGCCCAGGCCGACCACATGTGCTCCGCCGACTTGCGCGCCTGGATGGCCGAGTGGCATCTGGACCTGACGCTGGGCGTCGAGGGCGACGGCCCGGCTGCGGTCTTTAACCCGCGCGAGGCCTTTGGCTCGCACAGCGACAGCGACCACGTCTACAACACGCCGCGCGCCTGGTACATGCAGCGCTGCCTCAACCCCAGCGACGTGTGGGATGGCCCCGACGCCGACTACACGCCCGAGAGCGACGATATCCCCTGGAGCCGCGTGCCCGAGCGCAAGGTGACCATCGAGGACATCAAGTACGTACTCTCGAGCCACTAC